>NZ_LQYX01000116.1:2250-18831 GCF_001587475.1 Geobacillus sp. B4113_201601 | reverse complement strand
GGCAAGCTTTTTTTCTTCCAACCGTTGAAACTCAAGGGAAAACCGTGAGTGTGGAGGATAAACTTTTGACAATACCAACGTAACCTGGAGGGGGACAAGAATGAAACGTGAATTTCTCTAAATTTTAGGGGCTGGTGACTTAATCATGGATATGAGTTTACTATTTTATTTCTCAATTAGAAAAACCTTTTTGCATCGATCCTACTTTTCATGCGTTCTCCCATTGATGAAGCGAATCAGCGGTTTTTCACCGACCTTTTAGGTCTTGCCAAAGACGTTATTGACGAAATTATGGTTGAACAAGTAAAGTCGATAGCGATGCAAAAAGCGAGAGTGGACGATTGAAAAGCAAGTCTCGACGAAATGAGAACAGTGCGATGTGTAAAGCGGAACATCTTGACTTGCTTTGTTATTTCGAGGGATCACGATTTGGAAGCGCAGAAGCTTTTTGTCTTGCAAATGAAAACAAATTGAAACGTTCATGGTGGTGAAAGTTTGTTAAAATGTATAGGATAGAAATAAAATGACCAAACAAGCCATACAATGAACATGCATGGCAAATCAGTAAGTTGGGTGATGGACATGGAGTTTGAACAACGGCTTGTTCATAAAACGTTTTATGAAACGCTAATTGACGAAAGGGAGGGCGATGTGGTTGGCGCGCTCGGCGATGTTTTTTTCGCCGCGCACCGCGATGGCGCGGATCTATCGTCCATTCGCTTTGCCCAGGGGGAAGTCTATTTTCACCGCCGCGATTATGAGGCCGCCATTTTTAAGTGGGAAAACGTTCATGACGAGCTGCGCCCATGGGCGCAAAAGAACATGGCGGATAGCTACTATGAGCTCGGGCAGCTGAGAATGGCTGAGGAGCTGTACCGTTCGGTCGAGACGGAAAGTGAGACGCTTCAAGCGGAGCTCATTTTGTGTTTGTTTTCCCTCTATCGCGAGTTGGGGGAAAAAGAAAAGGCAGATGAAATGATCAAGCGCGGCGTGACGCTGTATCCGGATTATCCGAACATGACCGAATGGGCGCGTGCCTTTTTCGAGGAACAAGGTGATTGGGAAAGCGCCATTGAGCTCGCTTTGGGGGAGGCGGTGCGGACTTCATCGCGCCGCTGGGCAGACATTTTGACCGGTTATGTGGAACAAGGACATGCGCGGACGATGGCGCCGGCGCGGTTTTCACGCTGCCTAGCGCTGTTGTATGAAACGGATCGCGTAAAGTTTGAGCGGCTTGTGCAGGCGCTATGGAACGGTTATCGAGATGGAGATCTCTATTTTTCGTGGCTCGCGGAGTGGAATCGCCTCGATGATGAGTTGGCGCTAGGTCGAGACTATGAGTGGAAGAGGATTCCTGCTCTTTTGGCCGAGGCGTACGAAGGGTTAATGAAAGGACCGTATCGATGGAAAGAGCTCGTGGAAGTGATCCCGCCGCTGTTAAAAAGCTGGGTGAATATGGCGGAAGGTTCCGCGGCGGCGGTGGCTGCGGCTGCCTTGTTGGCGTGGAGCGAGAAAGTTCCCGAGGCGTTTGCCGAAGACATCATTCGTGATGCGGCCAAGCGGCTTATGGGAACAAGAGGAAAAACACGGGAAGCAGCGCTAGCCCTGTTTGAAGAAATGGCCGAATGGGCAGAAGCGCAGCGGGCGGGGGCTCATTTCCGATTTCGCTGGCTCATGCGGCGTCTAGCGGATGCGCAAGGACATTGCGTGTTGATTGCCGGGGCGTCGCGCCATGAGCGGTTGGCGTTTTTGCGGACGCTGGTTGGTGAGGCGGCGCTGGCGGCGCCATCTGCCCCGGTGCTCGTGTGGAAACACGGGGAAGAAGCCGAAATAGTGAAAATCAGCGATGAACAGTTTACGGTTTTCTCAAACATTGAAGAGTTTCAACAAGCATCAGGAGGTCGCGGAAGCCGGTTCCCCGATGATGCGGTCATTGAATGCACAGCTCCGTTTTCCCTTTTGCCGCAGGGAGTTTCCTTGCTCGATATCGGTCCGCTTGGCGGGCGCGCTTCCTTCGACCATGAGGCGCTGATCTCTATTGCGCTTGCCGACAGCGTTCTTTTTCTTCTAAACGGAGACGATCCGTTTTCTAGCATCGATGAGCAGCTGGTATTCCAGCTGCGCGAACGGATTCCGCAGGCGCCGATTCACTTTTTGCTTCCTCCAGGAGACGGGATGGTCGATGAGCAGGAGACAATGAGTATTGTTCGGGAAATAGAGGCGCATATCCGCACGGTTGTTCCGGAAGCCAATGTCATCGTTTATTCGCCGCATGCCCCAAGCCGCAGCCAGCAGCAAACGCTCGTTGACTGGCTCGGCGAATTGGGTCGTCATCGGTCGATAGAGCGTCGGGAAATGGCGCTATTAGCGACGATCCGCCAGTTCATTGCTCATTTGTTCCGGCAGCGAGCGGAGGCGGAAAGCCGGTTGGCCGAGTCGATTGTCTGGAAAAAAGAGATGGCGGCCAAGCTGAACGGGGCGATTCACCAGTTCGGTGATCAGCAAGAAGAAAAGATGGTGAAGATCGTCAAATCGTTCCGCGCGGTGTTGGAAGAGACGCGGACGGCTTTGGCAACGGCGATCCCCGACATGTTGCGCCAAGCGGCTGACTTCGTGGGCGACGACAGCGATTTTGCCCGTCTTCACCTTGAGTTGAATGAGCGGGTGAACGAGCGGATTCGCGCCTATATCGACGGCGAGGTGCTGCCGCGGTTGCATTGTGCTCTAAACGAGTGGATTGCTGGAGCTGAGGATGAATTCAATGAATGCCAAGCGTTTTTATATGAAATGGCCGAAGGATTGAATGCCATGTTTGGCGAGGAACGGCTGAAGCTTGAATGCGATTTTCGCCTTCTCGCCGATTGGCGGCGCGATACGGATCGGTTGATCAGCGGAGTACAAATAGACAAGGTGAACGTTTTCTTGCGGAGAACGCCAAGTCAGCTGTTGTTGAAAGGGGCGGGCAAACTGCTCGGTGCGTTTCCGCAAAATAAGGCGATGCTCGCGCAAAGGTATCGACAGTGGATGCAAACGCAAGATTACAGCGATGTGGCGGAAACGGTCGCCCAGCAGTTGCTGATGCCGTTTGAATGGTTTGCCAAATCGCTCGAGCGCGATATGGCTCGGTTTTTCCAAGCGCCATCCGCCGTTTTAAATGAAACGTTGGAACGGTTGGAGCTCGAAACGGTCGCTCAAGAAAGAGAATTAAAACAGATGCGCACCCATCCGGAGGCGTACCGCGACCCGCTCGTTCTCTTTAGCATTCGTTTGCGGCAATGCGAGCAACTGGCGCAGGCGGCATCGGCCGCTGTGCATTTGCGGCAAGATGAAAACAACCCTATCGGTTCGCTTTGATCGTTGCATGTGAATCCGTGTTGGAATGGAATCAGGCTGCGCCAACGGTCGGGTCTGCCCGCCTGTTGGACGCAGCCTGATGACTTAGGAGGCTGGTGATTTCATCATGGGTACGGCTTGACGATGTTATTTCTCAATGAGAAATACTTTATTGCATCGATCGTGCTTTTCGCTTATTTTCCCATTAATGAAGGGAATCAACCGTTTTTCACTGGCCTTTTCGAGTGAAGGGAAACCAGCTTACGACAATTCGAACGCCCAGTTGCCGCGGCGGAAAATCGGTTCGCGCTTGCCGTCTTTCGTGACGCCGTCGATGTTCAGTTCGGCTGAGCCGATCATAAAGTCGACGTGGACGAGGCTGTCGTTGGTGCCGCGGCGGTTAAGCTCTTCTTTGGACAGCGCCGCGCCGTTTTCGATGTTCGTCGGGTACGCTTTGCCAAGCGCAAAATGGCAAGCGGCGTTTTCGTCAAACAGCGTGTTGTAAAAAATGAGATTGGACAGCGATACGGGCGACTGATGCGGCACGAGGGCGACTTCGCCGAGGCGGCGCGCCCCGTCATCGGTGTCAAGCAAATGCTTGAGCGTCTCATATCCTTCTTCGGCGCTGAAGTCGACGACTTGACCGTCTTTGAACGTGAGCGTAAACCCATCGATGACGTTGCCGTTGTAATTGAGCGGCTTCGTGTTGCGGACGGTGCCGTTGACGCCATCTTTATGCGGCATCGTAAACACTTCCTCGGTCGGCATGTTCGGGTTGAAGCGCACTCCGGTTTGGCTGGTCGCGGCGCTGCCGTGCCAAACGTGTCCGTCGACGAGCTCGACCGTGATGTTGGTACCCGGCGCTTCGTAAACGAGCTGTTTGTATTGCTTGTTGTTTAAGTAAGCGACGATGCGGGCGAGCTGATCGTTATGTTCGCGCCAAGCCGCGATCGGATCGTCTCGGTCGACGCGGACGATGCGGAAAATCGCTTCCCATAATTTGTCGATGGCTTCTTCATCACGCAGATCGCCAAATACTTTTCGCGCCCATGCCGCCGTCGGGACGGACAGGAGCGACCAGCAGTTCCGGTCGGCCATGATGGCGCTCCGGTAGTTGGCGAGCGCTTGGGCCGCTGCTTTATTGGCGGTCGCGATCCGCTTCGGATCGACGTCTTTTAACAAGTCAGGATTAGGGGCGTAAATGGATAAAAAGGCTGCTCCTTGTTCGACGAGCTCTTCCATCGCTTTGGCCCGCCACATCGGATATTCGGAAAACGCTTCCTCAGGGGCGTGATGAAATTTGATGTATGTAAGCGCCTCATCGTTCCACTCGACATACACGTGTTTCGCCCCGGTTTCGTACGCCGTTTTGGCGATTTTCCGAACGAGCGGTGCCGCCTCGAGCGGGGCGTTGACAAACAGCGTCTGTCCAGGCTGAATGTTGACGCCGACTTTGACGGCCAATTCGGCGTATTTGTTTAGCTCGTTTTCCCAGCGATCCATATCGTTCACTCCTTTTTTTGGTGTCAAGTCCACTTTATTACATAGCGTTGTTTTTTGCAACTTTTTGAACGGCGAGAAGGAAAAGTGACAACGAGTGGAGCAAGAATTTCAGCATAAACCGCTTCCCATCATCATAATGGTAGTAATGAACCAAATAACTCAGAAGCTGCACTTTTCTTGGCTGTACCGGCATTGTCGTCTTCGTTCGATGGCAATGCCGGTTTTTTACGGGGGAAACGGCGGGCGGCGGTGTCGTGAGGCGAACAAGATCACGAGGGAGGAGAAACGATGAATGGCCTCATCTTGGCGGAGCTCGTGCTGTATTGTCTTGTGATGGCGGCGCTTGGTTATTGGTATGGAAAAAAAGAGATGAGCCATAGCGATTTTTTGCTTGGCGGAAAAAAGCTTCCGGGTTGGGCGCTCGCTTTTTCTGAGCGGGCGACAGGGGAATCGGCGTGGCTGTTGCTTGGCTACACGGGGTTTGTGTTTGCGAGCGGTCTTTCTGCGATTTGGGTGGCTGTCGGCATTATCATCGGCATCGTCTGTGCCTGGCTTTTTTTGGCCGACCGGTTTCGCCAAGAGGCGGAGCGGTACGGTGCGCTGACGTTGCCTGGCTATTTGGCGAAACGGTTCGGTGCGCACGGACAAACGATTTTATGGCTTGCGACCGTCCTTATTTTTAGCTTTATGATGTTTTATTTTAGCGCGCAAATTGCCGGAGCGGGCAAGACACTGTTTGCTGTGTTTCATATCGATCCGCAGCTTGGCATGGTCATCAGTGTGGCGATTGTCATTATCTTGTCATACACTGGCGGGTTCGTCAGTGTCGTTTGGACGGATATGATTCAAAGTATGCTCATGCTGGCGACGCTCGTGATTTTGCCCATTGTGGCGTTCGTGGAAATTTATAGTGGTGGCTTGTCGATCAGTGAAGCGCTTCATCACGCGAAACCAGGCCTTGATTCATGGACGGGGGGAGTCACTGGATTTGCGCTTGGGCTATTGTTGTTTAACAATTTTGCTTGGTTTTTCGGCTATCTGGGCGGCCAGCCGCAGCTGAGCGTCCGCTTCATGGCGTTGAAAGACGCCCGCGAGGCGAAAACGGCCAAAACGGTGGCGATCATTTGGACGCTGCTGGCCTATGGCGGCGCGTTTTGCATCGGTCTTGCGGCGATTGCCCTTTATCAGGGCCATTCCTTCGCCGACGTGGAAACGGTATTGCCGCATATGGCGCTCGATTTGTTGCCGCCGTGGCTCGCGGGAGTATTGCTGTCGGGCATTTTGGCGGCCATCGTGACAACGGCCGATTCGCAGCTGCTTGTCATCACGAGCGCCATTAGCGAAGACATTGCCCGGCGTTCTTTGCGCCTTCGCCTGTCGGAAAAGCAGCTTGTCACGCTTTCCCGCGCGGTGGTGGTCATCGCCGGACTGCTCGGTTTGGTGCTGGCGATGACATCCGAGTCGCTTGTGTATTTCATTGTCAGTTGGGCATGGGCGGGAATCGGCTGCACGTTGTCGCCGGCGATTTTGCTCTCTTTCTTCTGGAAGCGGTATTCCGGCATCGGCGTCATCGCCACGATTCTGGCTGGGTTTTTCAGCACGGTCATCTGGATTTCCTCGCCGCTTGAGGCCATCATCAGTTCACGGTTTACGACGTTTGCCATTGCGCTGGTGGCCGGGGTGTTGTTTAGCTTGCTGTTTCCCGATCGTCAGCGGACGATGTGATCGATCACGTCAATCCATGAGCATGAGGGTGTCCCAAAAGGACCGGGACGCCCTCTTTCGTCGCTATATATACGTACTGGCTGCTTCTGCTGTACTATATGTTGTGCCTATCTTGAAAGAAGGCGACCTTTTGGGTCAGCCCCTTTTTTCTACACGAAACGCTTGATGATCTCCCGCCTCTTTGAAGAAAAGGCGGGCGTTTATGCCGGTCCGGAGCGGTGGTTGCTGCTGTTTTGTCAACGTTGTTCGCTGTCTAAAAACCGCCGCACCATTTGGGCGCATTCCTCCCGATCATAGCGATGGGAAAAAGTTGTCGCAAATCGGGCCGGATCGCCGAAGAAAAACCGTTCGTACAGCGTCTGCCGCGTTCCAAAGGCGCTCATCACCAAATCCCAGGCGAAGCGGAACAGCTGCACCCGCTGTTCGGCTGGAAGCGTCGCTATTTGACCGAAGATTGTCAATGCGCTCGATATACTCGGTTCCGTTACTAATGGCCATAGTCTCCATCCCTCTTTTTTCCGTAAAGACCGTTTATGTCCATTGTATGCGCGCCTAGAAAAAAGGGAAGGAGGTTCATCCGCGAGCGGGACAGACGATTTCCACCCGGTTGCGCCCGTTTTGTTTAGCCTGGTATAGCGCCTGATCGGCAAGGGAAAGAAGCGCCTCGGCATGCTCATTTGGCTGCGGGATGGCGACCGCGGCTCCGACGCTGACAGTGACGCAGTTGGCAGCGGGCGATAAGCGGTGTGGAATGGCCAGCCCTTCAATGTTCAACCGTATTGCTTCAGCGGCCGCTGCCGCTTTTGACGGCGAAGCGTGCGGCAAAATAACAGCGAACTCCTCGCCGCCATAGCGTGCCGCCGAGTTTGCGCACCGTCGTCCTAGGCTATTTCTCGAAATGTCAATCCTTTTTCCTAGGATAAAAGACGCTCTTGTTTTGATTTTAGGGAAAAATTATATTCGTCATGATTCAGTCATAACTTTTTGACTGTATTGTGAAATGATGAACAAATCCATTTCATCGAGTAAAAAAAAGATTAAGATAAAAGTGTAAAGAACAACTGTAAAAATGAAAGGGGAGGAACAAAATGGTTGTCAAATGGTTGCGCGAACATGTCACAGCGTCGGCGTTGATGGTGGTGTTAAGGTTGTATTTAGGGTATGAATGGATGATGGCGGGGTGGGAAAAAATCACGCAAGGGTTTGACGCCACCGGATTTTTAAAAGGAGCGTTGGCGAAGGCCACGGGCGAACACCCGGCCGTGCAAAGCTGGTGGGCGGGCTTTATCGAAAACGTAGCGCTGCCGAATGTCGGATTGTTCAACTTCCTCGTGCCATGGGGGGAATTTCTCGTCGGGATTGCGCTCATTCTCGGATTGTTTACGACTTTTGCCGCACTTATGGGAGCTGTCATGAACTTCGCTTTCATGTTCTCGGGCACGACGAGCACGAACCCGCAAATGGTGCTGCTCACCGTCTTCATCCTCGTCGCCGGAGCCAATGCCGGACGCTACGGTTTCGATCATTGGGTATTGCCATATCTCCGTCATTGGTGGACGAATAAAACGCATCGTCCACATCGTCCGGCCGCAGCGCATAAATGACCGCCGTCAAGCCGCGTAAGCTGCTCCGGGCTTTCCTCCTTTTCCTAACGGCCGCTCCTTCTCCAACGTGGAAAGGGGCGGCCGTTTGCCATGTCGGAGAAAATAATGGGTCGTTCGAAAAAGGAAATCAACGAATGACAGCGAAATTCTATTCATACGAATGAAGCAGAGGACATGATCATGGATTGAAAGCGTTTTCTAAAATGAAAATAATGACTGTTCAGTATTCTATCGGAGGATGGTGAAACAGGTGAACCAAACGCGCCCGTATTGGCCGAGCGGGTTGCCGAAGAAGCTTCGCTATGTGCTCGGCGAACAGCCGCTCTATCATTATTTGCGCCACCGCGGTGAACGTGAAGCGAACGAACCAGCGTACATCTTCTACAATACGGTGATCACATGGGGGACGCTGCTTGACCATGTCCACCGGTTTGCCCGCTATTTGCGGGAAAAGGGAGTGGAAAAGGGGAGCTGCGTGGCTTTGTACATGCAAAACTGCCCACAATACATCATCGCTCACTTCGCCGTTCAGCAGCTTGGCGGCATTGTCGTTCCGCTCAATCCGATGTACCGCGAATCTGAACTTGCTTACTTCTTTTCCGAAGTGCCGCTTGTCGGCATCATCGCTGGGGAAGAAGGATTATCCCGCATTCAACAAGCTGAACAACAAACGGCGCCGCTGTCGTTTACGGTCGCCTGTCATTACGGTGACTATGCGGATCCGGCAGGGGAGATCCCGCTTTGCGAGGAGGTGCTGCGACCGAAGCAGACGTGTGAAGGCGCGGACGATTTTACCACCATCATTGCCGCTTCTCCGCCGCTTGATGAGACCGCTCCCATTGACTTGTGGAACGATGTCGGGTTGATCGTTTTTACGTCCGGGACGACCGGTCGGCCGAAAGGAGCGATGCTCACCTATGGTAATGCGCTATTTAAGACGGCCGCATCGGCCCAAGCGAACCGGCTGACGGAAAAACGCGAACAGCTTATGGCCCATTCCCCGCTTTGCCATATTGCCGGCATGGTGATGGGACTGAATATGCCGGTGTACACGGGACATCCGTGCGTATTATTCACCCGCTTCGACCCGCTGGCGACGATCAAAGCCATCGAAACGTACAAAGTCACGGCATGGTACAGTATTGCTCCGATGAACGCGGCCATCCTGCAGGCGCTCTCTTCTGTCAATGCGGATTTATCGAGCCTAAAACGCAACTTAGCGACAAGCTTCGGCCTGCCGGTGACGAAAGACCTTGCTGAGCGGTGGGCGGAAGCGACCGGTGGCTGCCTGTTGTATGAAGCCGCCTACGGGTTGAGCGAGACGCATACGTGTGACACGTTCATGCCGGATGACCGTGTGAAATTTGACTCGTGCGGCATCCCAACGTATGAGACGGACATTCGCATCGTGGATCCGGAAACGAAACAAGAGCTTGGGCCCGGACAGTCGGGGGAAATTGTCGTCAAAAATCCGGGGGTTTTTAAAGGCTACTTCCGCCGCGCTGATGCGACGAACGAGACGCTGAAAGATGGGTGGGTGTACACTGGCGATATCGGGTATGTCGATGAAGACGGCTATTTGTATTTCCAAGGGCGGCTGAAAGAGATGATCAAAGTGTCCGGCTACAGCGTCTTTCCAGAAGACGTCGAAGCGTTGTTGAACGAACATCCGGCCGTCAAGCAATGCGCAGTCATCGGTGTGCCTGATCCGATGAAAGGGGAAGTGCCGAAAGCGTTTGTTGTTCTTCACGATTCGTACAAAGGAAGGGTCGCGCCGTCTGACTTGATCGAATGGGCGAAAACGCATATGGCGGCGTTCAAGTATCCGCGTTATATCGAGTTCATTGATGAATTGCCGGCGACGCCGTCAGGCAAAGTATTGCGAAAGCTGCTTCCAAGAGAATAACATAGCGGCGGGGGCACGGGCCGCCCCGCCTTTTCCGAAAAAAGGGGGATCATGGTGGAGAATTTGCGGCAATGAACAGACGAACTGATGGAGAAAAAAGCGAGCGCTTGCTTGCCGCTTGGCCGACGGGGGGTTAACGGAAATCAGTGGGAAGCCAAACCCCACGTTACCATGGACTCAGGGGCGCCTAGCCGCGCGCCCACCTTTCCACTGATATCTACGGGGAAAACGGGAAAAGGCATTGACAGTCGAATGACAATGGAATATTCTTTGATTAATAGAAAATTGTTTATCGGATACTTAGATGTTTTCCTAACTATCTAACTATATACGTATGCATGTATGAAAACTTGTTCACATTGGCCATACGAGGCAACGCCAACGCTCTTCCGGTGTCTTCCTAACTCCGTAAGACGCATCGAAACATCGCTCACAAGGTGGGATGACCATTGTCGTTCAACGAAGCGTTTAAAGCGATTGCTGATCCGACGCGCCGGAAGATTTTAACGTTGCTGCGGGCAGGAGAGCTGACGGCAGGAGAAATCGCTTCACATTTTGCTATGCAAAAGCCAAGCGTATCGCATCATTTGAAAATTCTCAAGCAGGCTGATTTGGTGCAAGACCGGCGCGAGGGACAGCATATCTACTACTCTCTGAACACGACGGTGTTTCAAGATTTGCTTCGCTGGTTTTACGATTTTGTCGAAAAGGGGGAGGGACATGATGAACGTTAGCCGGCTGACGATCGTGTTGACGGTTCTCGCTTATTTCTTGAGTTTGGTCGCTCTTCCGTATTTGCCGGATCAAGTGGCGATCCATTGGAACGCATCAGGGAAAGCGGATGGCTTCAGCAACAAATGGTTTGGCGTGTTGCTGCTGCCCGTTCTCATGACGGTATTCACGTTTTTGACGGCGGTCTTGCCGAAGCTCGACCCGAAAAGGGAACATTACGCCCGCTTTCAAAAAAGCTATCGTATTGTCAATGCGGCGCTTTCCTGCTTTTTCTTGGCGCTGCATGCCGTGACATTGGCGTACAACCTTGGATTTTCTGTCGAGGTTGGGGCGTTCATGCCGCTTGCCATCGGCGGTCTGTTTCTTGTCATCGGAAATTATCTGCCGAAAATCAAACACAATTATTTCATCGGCATTCGCACACCGTGGACATTAGCGAGTGAGACGGTTTGGCACAAAACGCACCGTCTTGGCGGCAAAGTGTTTATCGCCATGGGGATTTTGTCGATGCTCACCGCGTTTTGGCCTGGAGAGATGAGAGCTGTTTTGTTTCTCGTCATCATCGTTGTCGGCAATTTGTATCTTATCGTTCGATCGTTTCTTTATGAGCAGCAAGAACAACGCAACCGCTCATAAATAAGCGGGAGGGGGGAGAGGACGTGGGAATGACCGGTGCGGCGGTGCAGCTCGCCATTTCGTTGTTTGTTCCAGTTGGTCTCGCATGGTACGGAAGAAAAAAAGGATGGCTTTCGTGGAAAGCGCTCGGCATCGGTGCGCTGATGTTTCTTATGTTTTCACAAGTGTTGGAAAAAGCGCTTCACATCGCTGTCCTTGAACCGGGGCGGCCGGCGCTGAAAGGGACAGACAACGTTTGGCTCTTTGTGTTGTACGCCGCGCTGGCTGCCGGCGTGTTTGAGGAAATCGGCCGTTATGTCGGGTTTCGCTGGCTGTTGAAACAAAACCGGGCGTATGGCGACGGCTTGTCATTCGGGCTTGGGCACGGCGGGGTGGAAGCAGTGCTGCTTGGCGTGTTTGGCGCTGTGAACACGATTGTGCTTCTGATTTTAATCCGAACAGGCGCCTTCGACAAAACGATTGCCCCATCGCTCCCGGCAGGCCAGGCGGAGCTGATCAAAGAACAAGTGCTGCACACGCCGTTGGCGATGTACGTGTTGGGCGGCATAGAACGGCTGTTTGCTTTGGCGGTGCATGTGGCGCTGTCGCTCCTCGTTTTGCTTGGCGTTCGCCAGCGGCAGTTCCGCTATGTCCTGTACGCGATTTTGCTTCACGCGGCGATGGACGTCTTACCGGCGCTTTATCAAGCGAAAGCCGTCACCAACATTTGGATGATCGAAGGCGGGCTGCTCATTTGGGCGGTTGCGGCGGTTTCGTTCATCCGCCGGGTCAAACCGGCGTTCGCACAGGGAGGAGAGGAACGATGATTCATATCAAACAGCTTGATCATGTGCAAATTTGTATTCCATTTGGCGCTGAAGATGAGGCGCGGGCGTTTTATACGGATGTGCTCGGTTTTCAGGAAATCGAAAAACCTGAGTCGCTGAAGGCAAACGGCGGACTTTCCATTAACAAACACGGGGCTGTCGGAAAAGTAGTATTTAATCCCGAAATCTAAAAAAAAGCAAACCCAAAGAATGCTGTAAAATCAACATTCTTTGGGTTTTAATTTTGGTGGATTTTCAACTAAAATGAACTTTTTAGACAGCCTCGTTTTTTATGACGAATGCTCCTCTAAGCTGACGACCGGTACGCTTTGTTTTTGATTCGGATTGTCAAGCGGATGGATCGTTGCCGTTCCTTTTTGCTGGTCGACATGCTCAATGTAAATGCGCTGGCCGTTGTACGTGATGTTCGCCATCACCGGCGACGAGGCGATCTCTTGTGCCCGACGGACATCCATTTCTCACACCTCCTGTTTTTGCCGATAACACGTATAGTATGACATGTCTGCGGTTGGACTATGCATGTGGTCGAGGGTAGAAATCAATAATTAACAGAACTATGTGCTAAATAATCAACAAACGAAACTGACCATCTTTTCCTAGTCGATTCGCGGTTTTTAATGTAAACTATTTTTTATAAAAAGTTTACATATAAGGGGGATAGGGATGAAAACCGAACTAATCGCCAAACTGCACGAATGGGAACAAAAAGCGCAAAAGCGCCAGCTGCGCCGAGCACAAACCTCAGGCGCTTCGGTCATCCTGAACGGAAAGCCAATGTTAAATTTAGCGTCCAATAATTATTTAGGGTTGGCGGATGACCAGCGGCTCATTGAAGCGGGTTGCGAGGCGATGCGGACCTACGGGGCCGGAGCGGGTGCGTCACGGCTCGTCATCGGTAACCATCCGCTCTATGAGCGGGCCGAAGCCGCGTTGAAACAGTGGAAACAAGCGGAGGCTGCGCTCATTTTCAACAGCGGTTATACCGCGAATATCGGTGTGCTGACGGCGCTCATTCGCCGCGATGATCTCGTCTTTAGCGACGAGTGGAACCATGCAAGCTTAATTGACGGGATTCGCCTGAGCAAAGCCACCTGTTTCCGCTACCGGCATAATGACGTCGATCAGTTGGAAGCATTATTAAGGCAATCTCCGCCGGGCAAACGAAAATGGATCGTCACCGATGCTGTTTTTAGCATGGACGGCGATCTAGCGCCATTATCGGAGCTTGTCGAGCTGAAACGGCGCTACCGCGCGATATTGATTGTCGATGAAGCGCACAGCGGCGGGGTGCTTGGGCCGAACGGCGAAGGGTTGCTTCACCATTTCGGGCTCGAGAAAGAAGAAGATGTGATCGCCATCGGCACTTTCAGCAAAGCGCTCGGCAGCTTCGGAGCGTATGTCACCGGCGAGCCGTGGCTGATCGACTACTTGATAAACAGCGCTCGCAGCTTCATTTTTACGACCGCCTTGCCGCCTGCTGTTCTGGCTGCCAATGAAGCGGCCATTCGTATCGTCCAATCCGAACCGGAGCGGCGCGAGCGGCTGCACGCCTTCAGTGAACGGTTCCGCACGAAACTGACACAGCTCGGCTTTGACACCGGCGGCAGCGAGACGCCGATCGTTCCCGTGATCGTCGGTCCGAACGACCAAGCTGTGGCGATGAGCGAGTTGCTGCAGGAAGCGGGCCTTGCCGCCATCGCCATTCGGCCGCCGACCGTCCCCGAGGGAACGGCTCGCATTCGCTTTTCTATCACCGCCGCCATGACGGCAGAAGATGTTGATGTGGCTGTTGACCGCATCGCTTGGGCAGGAAGGCAGATCGGGTTGATTTCCTAGGAGGGCGGTGAAAAACGGCTGATTCCCTTACTCAATGGGGGGAATGGGCGAAAAGCAGGATCGATGCAACAAGGTTTTTCTAATTGAGAAGTGACATTGCAAAGCCGTATCTAGGAGGCTGGTGAAAAACGGCTGATTTCCTTCATCAATGGAAGAATGATTGAAAAGCAGGCCCGATACAACAAGGTTTTTCTAGTTGAGAAATGGCATTGTAAAGCCGTATCCGCGAGTAAATCACCAGTCTCCTAGGGAAAAACGGCGTCACGAGAAGGAAATGGGTGAGAGAACAAAAAAACCAGCCGGACGTTTTCCGGCTGGTCTCCTTCGATCGATCGGGATGACAGGATTTGAACCTGCGACCCCACGCACCCCATGCGTGTGCTCTACCAAGCTGAGCTACATCCCGAAAAGGTTGGTCAGACATACTTCATTATACAAGAAAAACAGGACAAGATCAATGGCTAATTTTTCATGAAGGCAGAAAAAGATGCCGTTGAAAGTTGGCATGGACTTTTTCCTTTGATCATGGAAACAAGATTGTCGCAAACGATTTGATGTTCCCATGACGGGGACATGTTGATGGCTTCTTGCATGCTCCTCACCTCTTTTTTATTATACTTGAAACCGTTCTCCCTTGCCTACAACAAGGTTGTTGGAGAAAGACGATGGATGTCTATGTGCTCGAAGAAGGGAGATTCCGCCATCAAGGGATGTATGTTCGCGATGAGACGATTCCTGTCCGCCCCTTTCTCGGATTTACGATCGATTTGAAAAACGTGTTTGCGGAGGAAGAACAAGAAAAAACAGCTGCCGTTCAAACAACAGGCTAAGGACATCTTGAGAGGAGCAGGGCCGTTATTTGCCGGCGGTCCGCTTGGCGAGGGCAAAGCGCTCCCGTCGGAAAGTGAACCGTTTGGGCATAGAAACGGAAAAAATAGGCGATACTAACGATCGGTGATGCTTGTGTACAATCAAGAAGAACTGGCCCGCTTTGTCGAAGAAGCGAAGCCGTACGCCTGCTATGGCAAAGTGGCCGATTATATTCCCGCTCTAGACAAAGCGAATCCGAATGAACTGTCAGTCGCCGTTTATACCCCGGACGGCGAAGTAGTAAGCGCCGGCGATGTGACGGTGAAAGTGACGCTGCAAAGCATTTCCAAAATTCTTGCCCTCGCCCTTGTGTTGATGGATCACGGAGAAGATGAAGTGTTCCGCAAAGTCGGCATGGAGCCGACGGATTATCCGTTTCATTCCATTGCCAAGTTAGAGGAAAAACCGGCCAAGCCGCTGAATCCGATGATTAACGCCGGCGCGCTTGTCGTCACGTCGATGATTGAAGGCGGCTCGGTGCCCGAACGGCTGAACCGGTTGTTGGCGTTTGTCCGCCGTCTCGCTGGCAACGAACACATCTCGTACTCCGACGAAGTGGCCCGTTCCGAATTTGCAACCGCGTTTTTAAACCGGTCGCTTTGCTATTTTTTGAAGCAACATGGTATTATTGATGAAGACGTTGAACAGTTGATCGACTTGTACACGAAGCAGTGCGCCATCGAAATGACGTGCGTTGACTTGGCGCGCATCGGTTTGGTGTTCGCGCTTGACGGGCGCGATCCGCATTCGGGCAAACCGCTCATGCCGCTCG
The DNA here is from genome assembly GCF_001587475.1 of Geobacillus sp. B4113_201601. Classification (NCBI taxonomy): domain Bacteria; kingdom Bacillati; phylum Bacillota; class Bacilli; order Caryophanales; family Anoxybacillaceae; genus Geobacillus; species Geobacillus sp. B4113_201601. The sequence goes on along the minus strand of NZ_LQYX01000116.1, from coordinate 3,087 downwards.
ATGTCGCCCGCATTTGCAAAACGTTCATGGTCACGTGCGGCATGTACAATGCGTCCGGTGAATTTGCCATCAAGGTCGGCATTCCGGCGAAAAGCGGCGTCTCGGGCGGCATTCTCGCCGCCGTGCCCGGGCGGTGCGGCATCGGCATTTTCGGCCCGGCACTTGACGACAAAGGGAACAGTCTAGCCGGGGTGAAACTGCTCGAGCGGCTGTCCAAAACGTATTCATTAAGCATTTTTGGAGGAGGAAATGACGTTGAAAACGTTTACGGTCCAGTTTCACCGTGAAGATGATGTGGAAGCGATGAACGTCGGCAAATTGAGCCAAGAGGATTTTGACAAGGCGACCGAAGGCGGGACGCGGCATCTGTTTGACCTCGACACGAACATCGGCTATTTTGTCTTTTTCGATGCCGAGGATCGCGAAGGCAACGTATCGTATTTAATGCTTCAATACGAAGAAGATAGCGAAGACCCAAGCGCGTGCTACAGCTTTGAGCTGAAAGACTTTTATGAGTTTATGGCGCTCTACTTAAACGACCTCGAATTTGCGGAAGAAGAGGAAATGACGGAAGACGGCGAAGAGGAATACGGTCCGATTCACCATTTGGCGCATTTGCTGTATCATGTCGTTGAGGAAGGAAAGGCGGTCGAGGTATAAAAAATGGGCGCGCGCCGCTCGTTTCGGGGAAAGGTCGGACAGAAGGTCACCGGTTACGGGAAGTGATAGAGGGGGCGTTTCAGCCCATACCCGTCAAGGCTACCGGTAGAAAAATTTTAAGACGAGACTCGTGTGATAGGCTTGGATCGTGAACCAAAGCAACGGACGTTGATGCAA
>NZ_LQYX01000116.1:0-2222 GCF_001587475.1 Geobacillus sp. B4113_201601 | reverse complement strand
ACGCCACAGCCCGATCGGTAAAACGTTGATTCAAGCCCTCGCTTGAAAGGGAACAGCCATGCCAGAGCGTCAAGGCTGCACACAACCGCAAGGCGAGCCACTATGTAGAGAAAAAAATAGAAAATACAGCCAAACACGTGGCCAGCGACTTGAAAAAAGCCGAGAAGACCATGCATCGAGCGGTGCATCAAGTTGAAAAGAGAGTTGAGCACGCGGCCAAAGAAGTAAAGAAAGATGTCGTGCACATCAGCCGCGAAGCGAGAGAAGCGTTTCATCACGCGGAAAAGAAAGCAGAACAAGTGGTCAAACATGCAACGCACCATGTGAAAAAAGCCGAGAAGGCCGTGCATCGAGCGGTGCATCAGGTTGAAAAGAGAGTTGAACGCGCAGCCAAAGAAGTAGCGAAAGACGCGGGGCATATCGGCCATAAGGCCAAGGAAGTATTTCAGCATGTAGAAAAGAAAGCGGAACAAGCTGTACAGCATGTGGTCCACGATGTAAAAAAGGCCGAGAAGGCGATTCATCGAACGGCTCACCACATAGAGCACAAACTCGGACACGAAATCAAAGCTTTAGCGAAAACCGCTGATCGCGGCATACACAAAATAGAACAGAAAGCAGAGCATATCGCGAAACAAACCGTTCATGATATAATACATGCAGGACACAAAGTTGAACAAACGGCTCGGCAAGTAGCGAAGAATGCAGAAAAATCATGGCATGGATTGACTAAACACCCCATTGAAAGCACAGTGGAGTTTGTGAGAGGAGCGGGAGATGCGGCTTTACAGGATGTGACATACAATCTGGCACACCGTCCTTATCACAGTTCGCATCCCGTCGCCTACGAATGGGGACAAATGACAGGACACGCGGTATCGACTGTAACCGGAGTAGTCGAAACAGCCGGGTCCATCCCTTTAGCCGCAGCCGGGATCGCCCTTAGCGGCACGGGAGTAGGAGCGGCGATCGGAGCTCCAGCCACTGCCATCGCTGTTGCCGGAGCCACTCATGGAGCCACTTTAGCGACAACAGGAAGCTCCCACTTCGTCCAACACGCGAACGAACTGTACCAGCGAATGAGCCGGGGCGAAGGGGTTTCGGGGAAAGCGGTTAAGGGGACGGGTAATTCACAAGTGAAACAAAACAAAGCTAAAGGAGATGCTTTTGAACAGGAAGTTATTAATAAAATATCCTCAGAACCTGCTAATACTAATGTAAGACAACAAATAACTGTTAAAACCAAAAGTGGGGTTAAAACGAGAATTGATATTATTTCTACAAATAGTCAAACAGGACAGATACGATGTATAGAATGTAAAGCTTCTTCAACAGCACCACTAACAAAAAATCAAAAGAAAGCTTTCCCTGAGATTGAACAATCAGGGGCTATAGTTGTCGGAAAAGGAAAAGCACCTTATACTGGTGGAACTAAAATTCCTCCGACGAAAATAGAGATTATTCGCAAAAAATAATATTGGGGTGAGGATAAATGCCTTTACAGAATACAAACGAAATTGACGTTATTAGCTTAAATAGGGAAAAAGGAATTGTAACTTTGGGAATTATTGATTCTCTCGAATGGGAAAATGAAGAGGAACATTTGTTACTCCTACAAGAAAAGATAAATGTATACTTACGTTTTATCGAAAGCGGAGAAATTTATTCTGTGTATGAGGACGCAAAAGAAAGAGAATTCGAAATAAAAATTTATTTTAAAAACCCATTTCCTGACAACTGCAAGGACTTTTTAAAGAAAGTCTCCGACATTCTTAACGGTGCGGGATACTACTTTAATTTTCAGGTTGGTATATAATACTTTATGTAATCAAAATTTTACTATATAACTGTAGATGAGCATTTTTCATTACAATAATTTCCATGCCCTAAGAGACAAACAGGGTACCCCTTAGGCGACATGGAGCTGTTTTTTGATCACATCAATGGGAATATCTTGTTTTGCGGCGTCATAGATGAACTCAACGACGCTGTGTCCTTTCCGAGACCGAAGAAGCTCCAGTCCGGAAGAGAGGTCTTGTTGAGATTCCGCGATGCTGTATACACAGGCTAACAGCACCACGACCCAATACCGTTTCACCGCCCGAACGTGGCGAACACGGTCCCACCTGACTTCAGTTGGTCTTTTGCCTGCCGGAAAAAGCATTCGATCGTCCAGCGCTGGGCATAGTAACGCAAGATCTCTTCATCGCCTAGCTCCCGGT
>NZ_LQYX01000115.1:0-74494 GCF_001587475.1 Geobacillus sp. B4113_201601 | reverse complement strand
CCGGAAACTGACCCGCCCGACCGGTCAGGCGATCTTTCAGTTGTTCCGGTATGTGAACGTCGCCCTACTGGAGTTGACGGATGGGCGCATCCAACGCGCGTTAGGGAAACCGCTCACCCCTGATCAACGAAGGATCCTGCAGGGATTGGGCAGGGATTGGGCATGGATGAGAGCATTGACGTGTAACGTCATACGAAACGACTAGCGATGGTAAAAAAAGGATTACCATCGCTCGTTGTGTTGGTCGAAATGGTATTCTAAAAAACGAAATAAAAAATCCTTTCTTTCTACCCTGTTAGGGTGCGAAATGTGAGGAATATACTGAATATGTATTACTATAAAATGCTCTGTTATCTTGGGAAGGGAAAACTATGGATCTATAGAAGATAAACCATTATATAACACAAAATATAAAAGCTAGGAGGCAAGCGTATGGAAAGATATATTTTAGTGAGTACTATTTTAGGTTTTATAGTATTATTATTTTTCTTTAACGAATATAGAACTAACCAATCTCTTAATCAAGAAGCTACTTTGGAAGGTTTTATAATTATGAAAGAAGGGGAAGTATATTTAGTTGAAGATCCAGATTTTGTTCAGGAAGACGCAAATAAATTAACAATACAGGAATTAAGAAGAAAATATAATATGAGCAAGTTATGGATTAAGGGGTTTGGTACTTTGAGGGGAATAAAAAATGGACAAAAAGTAAAAGTGTGGTATTCAGAGATTTTAGAATCGTATCCGGGCAAAGTCGAAGTTATAAAGATTGAACCTATGTAATTATAATTTTAGAAATAATTGAAATATATAAACTATTTGGTTATAATAATTTTGAAAAATTCATAAAGGGGGCTACTTTATGAAAAAAATTGGATTTATCATTTTAGTAATGGTTGGGTTTATCATTTCGCCCATAATTAATGCCCCAGAAACCGTCAACGCTCAAAAAAATAGTAATAATGCTTATGACATGATTAATTCAAAAGGTGAAGTCATTAAGTATGAAGACTACATGAAAAAGTTAAAGAATTCCAAATCTTTAGTCACAGAAGGCTCGGAAGGTACCGGTGAAGTTCTTCCAAAAACAGAGATAAATACGGATTTCAAAAAAAATAAACCTTACAAATATAATTTAACCCCTGAAACAACATATATAGGTGGTAAATCTCCAAATGAATATTTCCCTCAGGTCGTTATTGGTGCTGATGGTCGTACAAAGGTTTCCAATACTTCAGTCACTCCTCACAGACAAATCGCGTACATTGAATTAGAATTTAGAGATGGTTGGTATACTTGCACAGGAACTGTTATTGGGAAAGATAAAGTCCTTACAAATGCACATTGTGTTATGGATGTTACAAATCAGTCTGGTGCGATAAACGGTTATGTATATCCCGCTGTCAATAATAATATGTATTCATATGGGGTATATCAAATAGTAGATTATTATATTACAAGCAACTATGTTCAAACAGGCGATCCAACTCAAGACTTTGCAGTACTTAAGCTTAGCACATACTTAGGAAAAAATATTGGTGATGTAGTTGGATACCTTCCATTAAGACAAGTATCTAGCATTCAAGGTACATCAGCAAAACTATATAAGTTGAAATTTTATTTTACATCCCGCTGATTACTCTCATATCGGCTTGTACTTAGATGAAACCCTCAACGAAAAATCGGAAATTCTTTATTGCAACTTATATATATGGATACCCAGGGGATAAAATCGAACAGTATAACGAAGTTTCTCAATGGGGAATGACTGGCTCTATTTCAAAAGAAACCAATGAACTTGCATTTTATCAAATTGATACTTACAATGGGCAATCCGGTTCTTCTTTATTAAATTCATCAAATGAAATCATTGCTGTTCATAGAGGCAGTTTTAGTGTCAATGGTACCACTTACAATGGAGGACCAAAAATGATTAAACCCGTATATGATTTTATTAGAGCAGCAATGCTAAATTAAAAATTTCTTCTAGCTATTTATTAATGACCAGCAAGGAAGATCTTAGTGATTGTAAACCTTACTAAGATGTTTTTTAACAAGGTAGGTAAATTTTGAAGGTTTCGTAGTTTAATTGACTCTTCCCGGAAAGGGAACAAAAAAATGCCCTGAAATTCTACCCTCCAGGGCATTTTTTCTATATAGTCTCTAAATGTACTTGGACAGCTCCGATGCCAAAACTGTCATCCATCTTGATGTTAAAATTTCGGCAACGCATCGACCGCATCAGCGAGATCGCTATAACTGTCTTTCAAATACCACGATGTTGTGGCGACATTACTGTGACCTGCAAGTTTTCGGACTTCCCACTTTGTATAAAAGAAAGAGGCTGTCTCAAAAGATCGCTAAATCGACTTGTTGAGACAGCCTCCGTTCTTGTCATCAAAAAGCGATCTTTTCCTCCAAAAAGGCTTTGAGCTCGCCGATCGGCAGCCGCACTTGTTCCATCGTGTCGCGGTCGCGGACGGTGACTTGGCCGTCTTGTTCGGACTCAAAGTCGTACGTAATGCAAAACGGCGTGCCGATTTCGTCTTGGCGGCGGTACCGTTTGCCGATCGAGCCAGTTTCATCGTAGTCAACCATGAAATGTTTCGCGAGTTCCTCATAAATGCGGCGCGCGCCGTCACCAAGCTTTTTCGACAGCGGCAAGACGGCCGCTTTGTACGGCGCGAGCGCCGGATGTAAATGCATCACCGTCCGGGTCGTGCCGTCTTCCAGTTCTTCCTCGTCATAGGCATCGATCATAAACGCCAGCGTGACGCGGTCGGCGCCAAGCGACGGTTCAATGCAGTACGGGATGTAGCGTTCGTTCGTTTCTTGGTCGAGATAATGGAAGTCCTCGCCTGAGTATTCCATATGCCGCTTTAAGTCGTAATCGGTGCGTGACGCAATGCCCCACAGCTCGCCCCAACCGAACGGGAAGCGGTACTCGATGTCAGTGGTGGCGTTGCTGTAGTGGGACAGTTCTTCTTTCGCGTGATCGCGCAGACGGATATGGTCTTCGTTCATGCCGAGCGACAACAGCCACTCCTTGCAAAATTGCTTCCAGTAGTCGAACCATTTCAGCTCTTCGCCCGGTTTGCAGAAAAACTCGAGCTCCATTTGCTCAAATTCGCGCGTGCGGAACGTAAAATTCCCTGGCGTGATCTCGTTGCGGAAGCTTTTGCCGATTTGCGCGATGCCAAACGGCAATTTTTTGCGCATCGTGCGCTGGACGTTTTTAAAGTTGACGAAAATGCCTTGCGCCGTCTCCGGGCGCAAATAAATTTCGTTGGCGCTCGACTCGGTGACGCCTTGGTACGTTTTGAACATTAAGTTGAACTGGCGCACGTTCGTAAAGTCGCGGCTGCCGCATTCGGGACAGGTGATGCCATGCTCGCGGATCAGCTCATCCATTTTCGCTAGCGGCAAGCCGTCAACGATCATCTCGATCCCTTTTTCCTCAAGCGCCTGCTCAATCAATTTGTCGGCGCGATGGCGCGCTTTACACTGTTTGCAGTCGACCATCGGATCGTTGAAGTTGCCTAAGTGGCCTGACGCTTCCCACGTTCTCGGGTTCATTAAAATGGCGGCGTCCAAGCCGACGTTGTACGGCGACTCTTGGACGAATTTTTTCCACCACGCCCGTTTGATATTGTTTTTCAGCTCGACGCCAAGCGGACCGTAATCCCATGTATTCGCCAGTCCGCCGTAAATTTCCGATCCCGGAAACACGAAGCCGCGATGTTTCGCGTGGGCAACGATTTCTTCCATGGTTGCAGCCATGTTATCATCCTCCTTTACATGTGTATGGTGCCAACAAATCAAAAACGCCCTCGCCCCTAGGCATGACGCCTAGGGACGAGAGCGTAGCTCCCGCGGTTCCACCCTAGTTGATGCGCAAACGCGCATCCCCTTTTTCCATTTCCGCTCCGGACTGCCGTTTCATTAACCGTCTTCACCGGGCTTCCACCATCCCCGGCTCGCTTTGGAAGAGAGGGTTAACTACTATTGATCCGTCATCGCGATTCGTTATGCGATTTTGCTCACTATGATAACAAACCCGCAAAACCTCTGTCAATAGTTGCCTCTCTTTTTTTGCGCCCAAAATCGCGACACGATCGGCTGGCCGTCCCAGATGACTTCACTTTCGGCGCGGCGGCGCGCGACTTCCGGCTCGTCAAGCAAGAGCCAAAAGTTTTTCACCGGCAAATCGCCGAGCCCATGCTTCTCGCAAAGCCGCCGCAAATATTGGCGCCGCCTGTCGTCGAGCTGTCGCGACATGTTGTCGCCATCCGCGCTGAACGCATACAACACGGTCGCCGCCGCGACACGGGCGACGCGACACACAGAGGCGGCACGCAAAAAGAAGTCCCAATCCCAATAGTTGTGGATAGACGGGTCAAAGCTGCCGATTTCGTCATGAAGCGACTTGCGATACACGCTCCCGGACGGGACGTACGTTGAAAACGTCCGCATGGCTTCCAAATCGTACTCATAGGCAAATAAGAAGCGAGCGAACGGGACGCGCTGATCGTTTTCGACCCGATACTGGACAATTTCCGCATCGGCATAGGCGAAATCCGCATGCTCGAGCGCCGCGACCATCCGCTCGAGATGGCACGGCAACACTAGATCATCGTCGTCGCAAAGCATGATGAGCTCGCCGTTCGCCGCCTGGACGCCTGCGTTGCGGGCCGCGACATGTCCTTCGTTGTCGCGGCGGTCAATGACGCGGATGTCCAGCTCCGGATACAAGGCGACGACATCATCGATCGGCTCGCCGCCGTCGTTCACAACGATGACCTCAAACGGCTTGTACGTCTGCCGACTTAACGCTTCAAGCAGCTCGGCAAGCGGATATGGACGATTGTACGTTGGGATGACAACGGATACAGACGGACACAACGGGGGATTCCACCGCCTCTCTCATTTTTCCCAAACCAAAAGGGGCTTACCCTTAAGGTATAGCCCCTGTTTCCGTTTGTCAACTTAGAAAGCTGGTGATGTAAGGGAACAAACCGCTTATCAATCTCGTTTTTCAAATAGAAAAGCCCTGTCGCATCAGGATCGCCTTTCAAACAATCCCCCGTTGCCCAAGAGAAACAACCGTTTCTCACTAGCCATTTAGGCGAGTTCCTGTTGCTTCGTCTCTTTACCAAGAACAGTGACCGAGAGGACGGCGACAAGGACAGACAGGCAGAACAGGGTGAAAATCGCCGTCACGGACACCCCTTTGGCGACAAGCGAGCCAACGAACAGTGGGCCGAAGATGCCGCCAATGCGGCCAAACGCCGCCGCCATGCCGGCGCCGGTCGCACGAATCGACGTCGGATACTGCTCCGGCGTGTACGCATACAGCGCTCCCCAAGCACCGAGGTTGAAAAATGACAAGAAAATGCCCGCTGTCATCAACCCCGCAAGCGACTCGGCCGTGCCGAAAAAGTAGGCGCTTGCCGCTGTGCCAAGCAGATATGTGATCAAGACGAACTTCCGCCCGACCCGCTCGATCAGCCACGCGGCGCTGAAATAGCCGGGCAGCTGGGCGAGCGTCATCACAAGCACGTATTCAAAGCTTTTAATTAAGCTGAATCCTTTCATGACCATGACGCTTGGCAGCCATAAAAACATGCCGTAATACGAAAAAACGACACAAAACCAAAGAATCCAAAGCATCGTCGTTTCCTTCCGGTACGGCGCCGACCATACGTTGGCGATATGGCTCCATACCGTTCCCTCTTTTTTCGTTGCCATAAACCGTGGCGAGTCGGGCAGCCGGAGGCGTAAGTAAATGGCGTACAGCGCCGGTGCGGCCGCCAACCATAACGCCGTCCGCCATCCATAGGCCGGTATGACAAAATACGAGATGAGCGCCGCCAGCAGCCAGCCGCCGGCCCAAAAGCTTTCAAGCAGCACAACAGCCCGGCCGCGATCCTTAGCTGGCACCGCTTCCGAGACGAGCGTTGACGCGACCGGCAGCTCGCCGCCAAGCCCCATGCCGATCAAAAAGCGAAGCGCCAAAAACGCCGCCAACGTCGTCGTCAGCGCCGACAGCCCGCTGCCGATCGAGAATAATAACAATGTGACAATAAAAACGTTTTTCCGGCCGATCCGGTCGGCGAGCAACCCAAACACGAGCGCCCCAACGGCCATGCCGATCGAGTTGACGCTGCCGATCCAGCCGACTTGTTCGGCTGGCAAGTTCCAGTCTTTTTGCAAGGCGGCCATCAAAAACGACAACATGCCGACATCCATCGCGTCAAACAGCCAGCCAAGGCCGGCAATGCCTAACAGCTTGCGCTGGGAAATCGTCGGTTGATTCATGTATACCCCCCTGTCATTATCGGTGTAAAGACATATTTTATTATAAAAGAAAATCACCCACCTGTGCACTATACGGTTAATACTTTTTGCAAAAAATCCGCTCCAAAACTTGAATGACACGATTAAACACCAACATCGCGATCCAGCCCTCGTTCTATAGTTAGAACAAAAAGTTCGGCTAAAATCAGCTGCCATGCTTTTCATGATAGGCGCCAGTAAACCCTTTTGGCAAAGCATCAAATCCTTTCTTCGTTCCCTCGTTCATGATGTTGATTTCGGCCTCACATTTCGTACCCTTCCGACGAAAATCAGGAGGATTTTTTTCATTCCGATGTCGAATGAATCCTTGACACAGCTTCTTGGAAAGACCTTTCATCCAAATCATTCAAGATCAAGTTAGCCGGGCGTTATATGATCTGGAGTACCACTGAGTACAGCGAGACAGGTTGGTTGGATCATTTCAAAATTGGTAGACTGGGTATTACTATAGTACAAGGAGGATACTTATGAACGAGGAAAAAATCAAGGATCTTGAAGCAAAATTAAGTCTAGCCACCGACGCCATTACGTTACTCTTAGATATGGTGAACAAGGAGCACAAAAGCTTTGCGATTCTGGCCTTAGCCACTGGCTTTACTGCCGACGAGTTGGAACGCCTAGAAAAACTGTTTTATCACGCTGGCAAATCACAGTGGGACAAGGACACATTTGTGGCAGAGTTCGAGAAGCAGCTTCCCAAAAGAAGTGCAATGTTGCGAAGCATTTTGGAAGGGCTAAAGTCAGATGGAAAGTTTGTATCGTTATGCGAGAAGTATTTGGATTGACAGAAAAAACCCGCCCCCATGTCGAGGCGGGTTTATTTTTCTTTAAAACATCCAAATCTTCACCAAATGATTCTCGGAAATTCTTTATTGCAACTTGTATAGAAACGCGTTGCTTAGTGAAATTAACAACGAAAACACAAAATATTAATACACTTTAAATAAAACAAAATATTCCTTTTACACTTTTCTCATATAATCGTTTATGCTTAGGAAAAATTTCTTAAATCCTTTGAATGGAAAGGAGGGTCGCTTTCCATCAAACAATGAAACCCGCTTCTCATGCAAAAGGAAAAAATGAGCAAACGCTGCTTGCCGGCTACAACATCATTGACGCGGTCGTTGTCAAAAACCGGATCTATGTCGCTATTGAAACGAACGGCATCTACACGATTCGCATCTTCGACCCGTCCACAAGCTCATGGACAACGATGGGAAGTACGAAAAACGAAATCACCTCGATCGCGCCGTCACCATATGACAATCAAATCGCCGTGACGATCGCGACCGAAAACGGGAAAAAATATCGATTCTCCGCAACGGACGCTGGATCGATATGACAAAATGATCATGAAAAAGCAAGGGCCGCCTAGGTCCCTAAAAATGAATCCATGGAGGGATTTGCTATGAAACGAACTACGCTATGGAAACGGATGGCTGCCGCTGTTCTTTCGTCAGCTTTGCTAATTGGCGCTGCCTTCACGACTCAATACCGTGCTGACGCGGCCGAAGTATCCGGAAAAATTGTGGTCGCCGGCTCCACCGCTTTATTGCCGTTAACCCAACAGGCAGCAAAGGAATTTAAAAAGCATCATCCGAAAGTGAAAATTGTTGTCTCAGGTTCCTCGTCCATCGCCGGTCCACAATCCGTCGCTAAAGGCGTCGCGACCATCGGCGCCTGCGATTGGGATGCGACCCGCGCAGTCGGTGGATTTCCTGCTTACAAAGGATTAAAAGCATACAAAATCGCCAAAATTCCGTTCGCTGTCATCGTTAACAAAAACAATGCCGTGAACAATCTATCAGTCCAGCAAATTCAAGACATTTATGAAGGCAAAATCACCAACTGGAAACAAGTCGGCGGGAAAGACGAAGAAATCGTGGTCATCAACCGCGCAAAAGGCTCTGGAACGCGCGTTAACTTTGAAGACAAAATCATGGATGGACATGCCATCAAAACATCCGGAGACAACTACAAAGAAGTACAAAAATCAGGGGATATGGTCAATGCAGTTTCTTCCAATCCAAACGCCATCGGATTTGTCGACTTGGCCTATGTCAAAGGCGGAATTAAAGCGGTGAGCATCAACGGTGTAAAAGCAACAACAGCCAACGCCGCCAGTGGGAAATACGTATTCTACGGCTATGGCTACTTATTGACAAAAGGCGAAGCGAAAGGGGCCGACAAAGCATTTATCAATTATATCCTAAGCCAAAAGTTTCAACACGGCTCTTTGAAAAAACTGAAGTTTATCCCTGTGAAGTAACAGAACACCAATCAGCCTCTCCACCGGGAAGGAGAGGCTGATTTTCCGCCAACAGAGGGAAGGAGGAGGCACATAATGGAGAAACAATCGCCCGATTGGACTGACGCAATGAACTTGTTAACAGCCCATCGTCAAAGCCGATGGACCGTCAAATATACTGCCGACCGCTTTTTCCGTTTTCTATGTCTTGGAAGCGTCATATTCCTTGGCGCCGTATTGGGCGCCATCGTCCTATTCGTGAGTGAAACCGGTTTTCTCGTGTTTCGGGACGTATCACTTTCGGAATTTTTCTTCTCCCCCCATTGGGACCCGGAACACGGCAAATATGGAGCCGCCGTTTTTATCGCCGGTACATTGTATTTAACCTTAGTGACTCTGTTGATCACAACGCCGATTTCGATTTGTGTGGCTGTGTTTATCGCGGAAATCGCCCCCCCATGGCTGCGGCAATGGCTTCGCACGCTGCTTGATTTATTGGTCGGCATCCCTTCGATCGTCTATGGCTATTTGGGAGCCACCTTGCTCATTCCATGGATCCGCGAGCACACGGGAGCCCCGGTCGGCGACGGATTTCTCGCCGCTGCTCTCGTTTTATCGATCATGATTTTGCCGACCATCACCCGTATTACTGATGACGCCCTCTGCGCCGTTCCAAACGAATGGCGGGAAGCAAACTATGCGCTTGGGGGAACAACATTCCAAATGATCGTTCGAGTGGTGCTCCCTGCTGCGAAATCAGGCATCGCCGCCGCTGTCATCCTCGGAATGGCACGCGCTATCGGCGAAACGATGGCTGTAGTGATGGTCATCGGCAACGTAGCGCAATGGGGATTTGATTTGGTCACTCCGTCAAGCGTGTTGACTAGCCATATCGTCATGCAAATTTTAAATGTCGATTTTCAATCGACGACAAACCATGCCCTTTATATGATGGCGCTTTTGCTGCTTATGATCTCGATTTCGCTTATTATGCTCATTCGCCGGTTGCGCCTGAAAGGAGGAGCATCATGAACGACCAAGCTACCCTACTTCATGAAAAAACGAGCCGGCTCCACATCCGGCGTCTCATGAATCGACTCATACTCGGTGTGGTCATCATCATTTCTTTAGCCGTCTTTTTTGTCATTTTAGCCCTTCTTTATACGATTGTGAAAAAAGGACTTCCAAATATTAATATCCATTTCCTCATTGGACCGCCGGAAGAAATTGACGCTGGAGGAGGAGTCGGGCCGTTTTTATGGAACTCCATTTATATTCTCGTGCTATCTTTGCTCTTATCATTGCCCATAGGGATCGGGGCAGGTATTTTTCTAGCTGAATATGCTCCGAACAACCGAATCATGGAATGGGTTCGGGGCGCCATTGAAAGCTTGGCATCCGTCCCATCGATCGTGTTCGGTTTATTCGGCTATGCATTGTTCGTGGAATATTTTCAAATCGGCGTCACTATTTTAGGAGCATCCATTACATTGGCATTGCTCAATCTTCCTGTGTTGGCCCGTGTCTCGGAAGAAGCCATCACGGCTGTTCCTTCAACATGGAGGGAAGCCTCCTTTGCTTTGGGCGCGACGAAAGCACAGACGATCATCAAAACCGTACTCCCCGCCGCCAAGAAAGGCATCCTGACCGGCGTCAGCCTTGTCGCATGCCGGGCATTCGGCGAATCAGCAATCATTTTGCTAGTCGGCGGAACATCGTCATCTGGGGAGATGTGGGATTTCCACCTGTTCTCTGAAGGGGCGACTCTTCCCGTTCACTTGTGGTACATTCAATCCGAAGCGCTGGTGGCAGACGCACAACAAATTGCCGAGAAAACATCCGCTCTTCTCGTGCTGATGGTGCTGTTCCTTAGCTTCATCATCCGTTTTCCGCTATGGCTTAGCCAGCGAAAAAAATGATATGAACTCGCATTCGCATCCTGTTGCTGAAAATTGAAAGGCTTTTTGTTTTCATCTCCCCTTTCGCACCTTAACAAGGTCAAAACAACGGACGCTTTCTTTCATTTTTCCAATATTTTTTGCCAACAAAACGAGCGATGGCAATCTTTTTACCATCGCTCGTTGTTCTGGATGATAGAACACTATGATAGTCAAATAGGAACGTTCATCAATTGCACGGAGGATCGAAAGCCATACGCTTTGGATTGCCAGCCGCTCCGAGAAAAACCGCAGCAACATTTCGCAAAGTTGACAACCCGTCATCCGGCATCATTTGGCCATGTTCAACATAGTAGTCGCAGCTCCACGGAAATTCGGTGAACGAAAACGCTATTCCCCCATGGACATCGGCGACCGCCTGCAGCACGTCAAGCGCTGCTGGCACCACTTCCTTGTCGATAGGAATAACAGCGATCTCCCATTGTTTCACTGTTGTCCCCCTCCTTGTCGAATCCCGCTTTTTGTTCATTCGACAAGAAATACAACCATCCCACTTCATCAGAATACATTATGATAAAATGAAACTACCATCACATGGACGATGCGGGGGAAACGATATGCGTAACGATTATGATCCGTTCCGCGGCGAGTTTGACAGCCTTGAGGAGTTTGCCGACCGCGTCAGCGACGTGCTGCGCTGCCCGGTGACGATCGAAGACGCCAACCATCGCCTCATCGCCTACAGCGCCCACGATGACTACACCGATCCCGCGCGGACGGCGACGATCATCAGCCGGCGCGTGCCGGAAAAAGTGATCAACAGCTTATGGAAACAGGGCGCCATCCCGGCGTTGCTCAAAAGCCGTGAGCCGGTGCGCGTGCCGCCCATTGAAGATGTCGGCCTCGGCAGCCGCGTCGCCGTCTCGATTTGGAAAAACGATGAGGTGATCGGCTTCATTTGGGTGCTCGAAACGAACCGGACGCTCACGCCTGAGGAAATGGAATGGCTGAAGCTGGCGGCCAAAGCGGCGAAAAACAAAGTGCTGCAGCTGTATATGCGCAAAAACAAAAAAGAAGAGCGGGTGCAAGAGCTGTTTTGGAAGTTGCTCACCGGCCATATCGCGACCGAAGACGAGATCCGCGCCCATCTTGCCGCGATGCAAATGACGGCAGCGCCGCCGTTTGCCGTTGTCGTCTTCCGCTTTGCGGCTGATTTGACGAATGAAATGGAGCGGCAAATCTCCTACCTGCTGCAAACGACCCAGCAGCTTCCGCTCCCTCTTTACACGACCGACGGCCGCGACGTCATTTTGCTGGCGGCGCCGAAAACCGAACAGCCGTTGAAAGAGCTTCAACGGTTCATCGAGTCATTCGCCGCCAAAATGAAAGAACGGTTTCACATCCATGAGGTGCAATGCGGGTTTGGCGGCGTATATGGCGGCTACCGCCTCATTGAAAAAAGCTACCGCGAAGCGCTCGCCGTGCTGGCGTTGAAAGAAAAACTCGGCGATGAAATGAAGTCCATTTACGGCTATGCCCAGCTTGGCATTTATCAATTTTTTGATTTTTTGCTTGAACAAAAGCGGCAAGGGGAATGGACCAACCCGGCGTTAACAAAGCTGCAATCGTACGACCAGAAACACCAGAGCGACTTGGTGAAAACGTTCGAAACGTTTTTTGACCATAATGAAAACGTGCAAGAAACCGCCGACGTTCTCAATGTTCATCCGAACACGCTCACGTATCGACTGAAGCGGATCGCTGACATCGCGGAACTGGATCTCCATAACATGAACCAAAAAATCAAATTATACATCGATATTAAATTGGCCAAGTATGAAGCGCGCGGTTGAATTTGTGGAAATCCACAAAAACCGGGCGCTTCTTTCTCTTTTTTGAACAATGCCGGGCTCTTGTTTCCTCTTTTATACTATAAGTAAGGCTACTTTTGACGAGGAGGAACGGTACTGATGATTATTGGAGTGCCAAAAGAAATTAAAAATAACGAAAACCGCGTTGCCATTACGCCAGCTGGCGTGTTGTCGTTCGTTCAGGCAGGACATACGGTGCTGATCGAGAAAGAGGCAGGTATTGGAAGCGGTTTCAGCGACAGCGATTACGCCCGGGCCGGAGCACAAATCATCGAGCGGGCGGAAGATGTTTGGGCGCAAGCCGATATGGTGATGAAAGTGAAAGAGCCGCTGCCAAGCGAATACGGCTATTTCCGCCCAGGTCTCATTTTGTTCACCTATTTGCATTTGGCCGCTGATCCGGAATTGACGCGCGCCTTAAAAGAAAGCGGCGTCATTGCCATTGCCTATGAGACGGTGCAAGTCGGCCGCACGCTGCCGCTGCTCACGCCGATGAGCGAAGTCGCCGGGCGGATGGCCGCGCAAATCGGGGCGCAATTTTTGGAAAAACCATACGGCGGCAAAGGCATTTTGCTTGGCGGCGTCCCTGGCGTCGCCCGCGGCAAAGTGACGATCATCGGCGGCGGGGTTGTCGGCACGAACGCAGCAAAAGTCGCCGTCGGCCTTGGCGCGGACGTGACGATCATCGACTTGAACGCTGATCGTCTCCGCGAGCTTGACGACATTTTTGGCAACCAAATTACGACGCTCATGTCCAACCCGATGAACATCGCTGAAGCGGTCGCCGAGGCTGACCTTGTCATCGGCGCGGTTCTGATCCCGGGCGCACGGGCGCCGAAGCTCGTCACCGAGGGCATGGTGAAAGCGATGAAGCCGGGTTCGGTCATCGTTGATGTCGCCATCGACCAAGGCGGCATCGTCGAGACGAGCGACCACGTCACGACCCATGACAACCCGACCTACGTCAAGCACGGCGTCGTTCATTACGCCGTTGCCAACATGCCCGGTGCTGTCCCGCGCACCTCGACGATCGCCTTGACGAACGTTACGATGCCGTACGCCTTGCAAATCGCCAATAAAGGCGTCGCCCAAGCCATTGCAGACAACCCGGCGCTTGAGCTTGGCGTCAACGTCGCCAACGGCGAAATCACGTACGAAGCGGTCGCCCGCGACCTCGGCTACCGCTACGTCCCGGCCCGCGAAGCGCTTGGCAAAACATTGGCCGCCAACTAATCGCGAATGGACGCGGCCAGTAGCGCCCTCGGTCGGCCACCTGCTCAATCGCCATCACCGATGGGCCTGACCGAAAAGGTTGGCTGCCTTCCAGATCGGCACAACCGCTCGTGCGGCAGAAGCAGTCAGCACGTATATCGAGCAACGAAAGAGGGTGTCCCGATCCTTTTAGGACACCCTCTTTTTTATACCCGTTTGTCATGCCAAATCGTTTTCGTTCGGCAAAGCGGACCGTGTATAATGAAAATAGCAAGCCATGAACTTTCCGGAAAAACAAGCGGCGGCGCTTGAAAAATGTTACCGCCCCCGGAAAACAACCGATCGCGTTTGACGAATCCTGTGATGGGGACGGGAAAACGGAAGCCAAATCGCCCTTTGATGGGATGGGACAACGAAAGCCAAACCGCCCCTTTGATGGGATGGGACAACGAAAGCCAAACCGCCCCTTTGATGGAATGGGACAACGAAAGCCAAATCGCCCTTTGATGGAATGGGACAACGAAAGCCAAATCGCCCTTTGATGGGATGGGAAAACAAGAGCACAAAATCGCCTCTTTGCCAGTAGCGAAATCTTGCCAAACGGCGTTGGTTTTCCTACTACGAACCTTGGGAGGCTGGTGATTGAATCTTAGATACGGCTTGGCAATGTCACTTCGCAGCGAGAAAAACCTTGGTGCATCGACTCTGCTTTTCACGTGTTCTCCCATTATTGATGAAGGGACTCAGCCGTTTTTCACCGGCCTTCTAGAAGGGCGGTGATGAAAGGGATGGGTTGCTTCACCGCCTTGTTTCTCAAATGGAGAACCCTTGTGGCACGGGCTTCTCGTTTCACGTCATCCGCCGCGGGCTAGGGGCGGTTGCTGTTTTTCACCATCCTTCTAGAAGGTTGGTGAAAAACCACTGTTTGCCTTGATGAATGATTGAAGTGTAAACATCAGGGCTGATGGAACAAGTTTTTTCTACTTGAGAAACGATTGGGAAAAGCGGTTGAGCAAGTAAATCACCGGCCTTCTAGTGATTTCGCAAACAGGAAAGAAACCGCGTCGCACGTTCGCTCAAGTTTGGCGATTCTTGCTTCGATGGAGAGCAACGATTTCGTCCTTGAAGTCGACTTCCTGATATCATCTTTTGAAACAAAGGAGTGATGACGATGACCATGCCGAAAGCATTAACCATCGCCGGTTCGGACAGCAGCGGCGGCGCCGGGCTGCAGGCGGACTTGAAAACATTCCAAGAGCTTGGCGTGTACGGCATGACGGCGATCACGACCATCGTCGCCATGGATCCGCACAACCGTTGGGCGCATCAAGTCTTCCCGGTGGATTTGGCGACGATTGAAGCCCAGCTGGAGACGATCATCGTCGGCGTCGGGATTGATGCCTTAAAAACAGGCATGCTTCCGACAACCGATATCATTGAATTGGCGGCGCGCACCATTGAAAAACATGGATTGAAAAACGCGGTCGTCGACCCGGTGATGGTGTGCAAAGGGGCGGATGAGCCGCTCCACCCGGAAAATACGGTGTGCTACCGGGAAACGCTCGTGCCAAAAGCCGCCGTCGTGACGCCGAACTTGTTTGAAGCCGCGCAACTGTCCGGTCTGCCGCGCATTGAAACGATCGAGGACATGAAGGAAGCAGCTGGGCGCATTCATGAACTCGGCGCCCGATATGTCATCGTCAAAGGCGGGCGGAAAATTCCGCATGACTATGCCGTGGACGTCCTTTATGACGGCAAAACGTTTGAACTCCTCGAATCGGAACGGATTGACACGACGTATACGCACGGGGCCGGCTGCACGTTCTCGGCCGCCATCGCCGCCGAACTGGCCAAAGGCCGTCCGGTGAAAGACGCCATTGCCACGGCCAAAGCGTTCATCACCGCCGCCATTCGCCATTCGTTCCCGTTAAACGAATACGTCGGGCCGACGCATCACGGCGCTTACCGCCGCTACGGGGAACAATAGGCAAGGCTTCTTCGGCCTTGTCTTCCCCCACCGCGGAATGAAGCAATGCAGGGACTCTATGGAAAATAATTCGATATGTGCTAGAAAGGATCGGTCGCGCCATGGCGCGACCAGCGCGGCGACTTGTACCCGGATTGGGATCCAGTGAAATAGTCCGAAACAACAAAAAGGGTGCCCCTGCGCAAGAGACACCCTTTTTGCCTATTTTTTAGGACAGCAGCTGCTTGAATCGATCAAATTGTTCCGCTACTTTCCGTTCTGGCTCCTTCGTCAGCAAGCTGACGATGACAATCGCTGCCAGTCCAGCCGCAAACCCCGGGATCATTTCATACAGCAGCTCTTTTAAGTAGGCGGATTGCGTCCAAAGAATCACTGTCAACGCCCCGGCGACCATGCCGGCGAGCGCCCCCCATTTCGTCATCCGCCGCCAGAACAAGCTAAGCAAAATGACCGGTCCAAACGAGGCGCCGAATCCGGCCCACGCATAGCCGACCAAGTTTAAAATCGTGTCGTTTTTCGTGTACGCCAGCGCCGTCGCGACGACGGCGACAAGAAGAACAGACAGACGCCCGACAAAGACAAGCTCCTGATCCGAAGCCGCGCGGCGGAATACGACTTTATACAAGTCTTCGGTTAGTGAGCTCGAGGTGACGAGCAGCTGGGATGAAATCGTGCTCATAATCGCCGCCAAAATCGCCGCCAGCAAAAACCCAGTAATAATCGGATGGAACAAAATATGACCGAGCTGAATAAACACGGTTTCCGGGTCATCAAGTTTCATACCGCGCTGCGAAAAGTAAGCGATTCCAAAAAGTCCCGTCAACATCGCCCCAACGACCGAGAAAATCATCCAACCCATGCCGATGCGGCGAGCGTTCTTCATTTCTTTAATTGACTTAATGGCCATAAAACGAACGATAATGTGCGGCTGGCCAAAATATCCAAGCCCCCAAGCGAATAACGAGATGATGCCAAGAAAACTTGTCTCTTTCCACAGATTCAGCAAATTCGGATCAATATCACGAATAAGGCCAATTGTTTTCACAGGCCCGCCCGTATGGAACAGCGTCACCGCCGGCACCAAAATCAACGCGATGAACATAATTGTTCCTTGTACAAAATCGGTCCAGCTGACGGCCAAAAAGCCGCCAAACAACGTATACGCAACCACAACGCCGCCGACGATCCACAAGCCCGTATGATAGCTGACGCCAAACGAGTTTTCAAACAGCACGCCGCCCGAGACAAGGCCCGATGAGACATAAAAAGTGAAAAAGACCATGATCACGATTCCTGATACCATTCGCAACAACTTCGTTCGATCACCGAAACGGTTTTCCAAAAACTCTGGAATCGTAATCGAATCGTTCGCCACTTCCGTATAGACGCGCAGACGCGGCGCAACGAACAACCAGTTTGCATAAGCGCCAAGCGTCAAGCCAATGACGATCCAAGCAGCGCTTACTCCGTCCACGTACATGGCTCCCGGCAGCCCCATCAACAGCCAGCCGCTCATGTCAGAGGCTCCGGCGCTTAACGCCGTGACCGCCGGCCCGAGCGTGCGGCCGCCAAGCATATAATCGGACAAATTCGACGTCCGTTTATACGCCCAATAGCCGATCCACAGCATGCCGATTAAGTAGACAATGACTGAAAATAAAACCATGCTGATTCCCCTTCCCTTGGCTGTCTTATCACCACTTTCATCATAACGAAATTAATAGTATTTACACAATAGTTTTATTTTTTTCCATAGGGCAACAAAAATGGTTCGTTGCCACAACGTGTCCTTGGCAAGTGAGACTTCTTTTCGCATCGCCTTAAAATTGTTGATTCGTTAACAGAAGGAAAGATGGCATGGGTTGAACCAGTCAAGCACAACTTTTAGTGAAGAGCGGTAAAAATACCAATCAATAAAACCATTGCTTGCAGGGTTTTCTTTTGATATAATATTCAGTAAAGTTCGACATTTACCTTTTGCCGTCTTGTCCAACTAGAAGTTATTTTATAAAAATTCATTTTCGATTTTAATCCCACGACTACCTTTTGGAAAACCAAACAAAACACTTGATAAATACAAGATTTTCCCCATTTATACGGAGGTACCAAAATGTTCAAACAATTATTTTTATAAAACCTATTGCATAATCAAAAAAATATTGATAGTATGATAATCGTTCATCGACCATGATTCCAAAGGGGGATTTTTATAAGATGTGGAAGAAGAAAAGTTTGTTTGCAGCCATCGTGGTTGCGCTGATGATGGCGCTCGCCGCGTGCGGCAGCAAGTCGAAAGAAACAAGCTCACCGTCGGGAAGCGAAGGGGAAGCAAAGAAAAAAATCGTTGTCGGAACGGACGCGGCGTTCGCACCATTTGAGTACATGGAAAAAGGAAAGATTGTCGGATTTGACGTCGATCTTCTCGACGCAGTCATGAAAGAAGCCGGTTTGGACTATGAACTGAAAAACATCGGCTGGGATCCGCTGTTCGCCGCGCTACAAAGCAAAGAAGTCGATATGGGCATTTCCGGCATCACGATTAAGGATGAACGGAAACAATCGTACGATTTCTCAGCACCGTACTTTGAAGCGACGCAAGTCATCTTAGTCAAAGAAAACAGCCCGGTGAAAAACGCCCTTGATCTGAAAGGAAAAACGATCGGTGTGCAAAACGCGACTACAGGGCAAGAAGCGGCTGAAAAATTGTTTGGCAAAGGCAACCACATCAAAAAATTTGAAACGACCGTTGTCGCGATTATGGAAATGTTAAACGGCGGTGTGGAAGCGGTCATTACAGACAACGCCGTCGCTAATGAATACGTCAAAAACAACCCAACGAAAAAGTTGAAAGTCATCGAAGACCCGAACAACTTTGCATCGGAATATTACGGAATGATCTTCCCGAAAAACAGCGAGTTAAAAGCAAAAGTGGACGACGCATTAAAGAAAGTGATCGACAGCGGCAAATACACGGAAATTTACAAAAAATGGTTTAATAAAGAACCGAATATCCAACGCCTAGGTCAATCATCGTGAACAAACGAAACAGAAACATGCGTAACTGCCAGCAAGTTACGCATTTTTCGTAGAGAAAGGTGAGATCAATGGATTTCCGTTTTGACATTATTGTTGAGTATGCGCCTTACTTTTTCCAAGGGCTGCTGGCGACGATCGGCGTGTCATTGGTCGGCATCATCTTCGGCCTCATCCTCGGCCTGTTCATCGGCCTTGGCAAAATGGCCCATCATCCGCTCGTCCGCCTTCCCTTTACTTGGTACATCAACTTTTTCCGCGGCACGCCGCTCGTCGTGCAAATTTTGCTCGTCCATTTCGGCGCCATGCCGCTCTTGCTTGCCGAACCAAACGCCATCGTTTCATTGGCCGTCTCGCTGTCGCTGAACTCGGCTGCCTATGTAGCAGAAATTTTCCGCGCCGGCATCCAATCGATCGATAAGGGACAAATGGAAGCCGCCCGCTCGCTCGGGATGACCCACGCGCAAGCCATGCGTTACATCATCTTGCCGCAGGCGTTGAAGCGAATGATTCCACCGTTTGCGAACGAGTTTATCGTTTTGATTAAAGATTCGTCGCTCGGGATGGTCATCGCCGCTCCGGAAATGATGTACTGGGGAAAAGCGGCCGCCGGCGAATATTATCGCGTCTGGGAGCCGTATTTGACCGTTGCGTTCGTTTATCTTGTTTTGACATTGTCTTTAAGCAAGCTGTCACATTATCTTGAAAGGAAGTATTCGACCCAATGATCGACGTACGGCAACTGAAAAAATCGTTTGGTTCGCTTCAAGTATTGAAAGGAATCGACGTCCATATCCGCGAAGGAGAAGTCGTCGTGGTCATCGGTCCGTCGGGTTCGGGGAAATCGACGTTTTTGCGTTGCTTAAATCTCCTTGAGGATTTCGATGAAGGGGAAATTATCATTGACGGCCTCAATTTGAAGGCGAAAGACACGAATTTAAATAAAGTGCGGGAAGAAGTCGGCATGGTGTTTCAACGCTTCAACTTGTTTCCGCATATGACGGTGCTCAACAACATTACGCTGGCGCCGATGAAAGTGCGTCAATGGCCGCGTGAAAAAGCGGAAGCGAAGGCGATGGAGCTGCTCGCCAAAGTCGGCTTGCAAGATAAAGCGCACGCCTATCCGGATTCCCTTTCCGGCGGACAGTCGCAGCGTGTCGCCATCGCTCGTGCGCTCGCCATGGAACCGAAAATCATGCTCTTTGACGAACCGACGTCAGCGCTTGACCCGGAAATGGTCGGCGAAGTGCTCTCGGTCATGAAGCAGCTGGCCAATGAAGGGATGACGATGGTCGTTGTCACCCATGAAATGGGCTTTGCCCGCGAAGTCGGCGACCGCGTCTTGTTTATGGACGGCGGCTACATCGTCGAAGAAGGAAAGCCGAAAGAGTTGTTTGATCGCCCGCAGCACGAGCGGACGAAAGCATTTTTGTCCAAAGTATTGTAAACGCGTCTTGCCCCATTGAAGGCAAGACGCTTTTTTACGGCGGAAACGCCGTGCTTTCGCCTCGTCTTTTAGGATAGAAAAAAGCTGGCCGTGGACTCGGCCAGCTTCGCTCTACAACACAAACTGCATGACCCAAATCGAACCGGCGACAACGACAACCGCGATAAAGAAACTGTACATCATATTGAACGTCTGCATGCGGCCGCTGTCGCTTTCGTTGACGTGCATGAACATAAACAGCTGCAAGCTGGCTTGGATGACGGCAAACAGCACAATGATGCCAATGACTGCCTTGAGCGGCAGCCCGGACGAGAGCGCCACCCAAAGCGCCGCAAACGTCAAAACGAGCGACAACAAAAACCCGATGATATGTTTCCACGGAAATGATTCTTGATGGCTGTTCGCGCCCATGTTAGATCACCATCCCTAACAAATAGACGAGCGTGAAGATGAAAATCCAAACGACGTCCAAAAAGTGCCAATATAAGCTGACAATAAACACTTTGCGAGCCGTTTTCGCCGTCAACCCTCGCTGGAGGAGCTGAATAATGATGAGAATCATCCAAGCGATCCCTAAACTGACGTGGGCGCCGTGCGTGCCGACAAGCACAAAGAAGCTGGACAGAAAGGCGCTCGTCTGCATCGTCGCCCCTTCATGGACGTAATGGATGAACTCGCGAAGTTCAAATGTGATGAACCCCGCGCCAAGCAGCAGCGTGACAAGCAGCCAAGCGATCAGCCCGCTCATGCGGCCGCGCCGCATTTCAAAAATGGCCAGCCCGCACGTAAAACTGCTCGTTAACAGCAACAGCGTTTCAATCAAAACGTCTTTTACCTCAAACAGCTCGCCTGCCGTCGGTCCGGAGCCGGTCCGTTGAAACAAGACGAGATACGTCGCAAACAGCGTCGCAAACAACGCGACTTCCGCCCCGAGGAAAATCCAAAAGCCCAATATGTTCAACCGACTCTCTTGTGTCCGATACTCCAATGGCATTGTTTCATCATAACGATGTGCCGCTTCTCCCATTCGTTACGCCCCCTTTCGCGCCGCCCGTTCCATCCGTTTAATCTCATCAACCGGAATATAGTAGCCGTCATCGTCTTCAAACGAGCGAAGAATCAACCCGAGCACAATGAACAGCGCACCTGCTATCGCTAGCGCAAACCATTTGAACACAAGGCCGAATCCGGCGACGAAAAATGCCACCGACATCCAAAACGGACGTCCTGAGTTGCTTGGCATATGGATCGGCTTCAAATCCTCTTCTTTCACGTGGAAGCCGCCATATTTTTTCTTCATCACCCAATATGCATCGATATCTTCCACCACCGGTGTCACCGGGAAATTGTAATGCACCGGCGGCGATGCCGTCGCCCACTCGAGCGTCCGCCCGTTCCACGGGTCGCCGGTCATGTCGCGCTCGCCGTAGCGCGCGCTGTAATAAATGTTATAGCAAAGCACGATAAATCCGATGCCCATCAGCACCGCCCCAACAGTCGCGACAACGTTCAGCGGCGTCCAGCCGAGACCGTCCGAGTACGTGTACATGCGGCGCGTCATCCCCATCAGTCCGAGGAAATACATCGGGAAGAAGCAGACGTTAAAGCCGATCATAAACAGCCAAAACGTCCATTTGCCGAGCCGCTCGTTCAATATATGGCCAAACATTTTTGGATACCAGTAGTGCAAGCCGGCAAAGCAGGCGAACACCGTCCCCGCGATCAACACGTAATGGAAGTGGGCGATGAGAAAATAGCTGTTATGATACTGGTAATCGGCCGCCGCCATCGCCAGCATCACCCCTGTCACACCGCCGATGACAAAATTCGGAATAAACGCCAGCGACCAAAGCATCGCCGTCGTAAAACGAATTTTTCCTTTACGGATCGTAAACAACCAGTTAAACACTTTCACCCCGGTCGGAATGGCGATCGCCATCGTAGTGATCGAGAACGCTGAATTCACCGCAGGCCCCGCACCCATTGTAAAGAAATGGTGCACCCAAACGATAAAGCTCAAGAAAGCGATCCCGACGATCGAACCGACCATCGCTTTATAGCCAAACAGCCGTTTTTGCGCAAACGTGCTGACGACTTCCGAAAAAATGCCGAACGACGGCAAAATCACGATATACACTTCCGGGTGGCCCCAAATCCAGAACAAGTTCGCCCACAGCATCGACATGCCGCCGTTGGCCATCGTGAAAAACTGCGTGTCAAATACGCGATCGAACGTCATTAGCGCCAAGGCGACCGTCAAAACCGGGAAAGCGAAAATAATGAGCACGCACGTAATAAGAATCGTCCACGTAAACATCGGCATGCGCATCAACGTCATGCCGGGCGCGCGCATTTTTAAAATCGTGACAAGGAAGTTGATCCCGGTCATGAGCGTCCCGATCCCGGAAATTTGCAAGGCAACGGCGTAGTAGTTGTTGCCAACGCCATGGCTGAATTCGTTCCCGGCCAACGGGAAGTACGCCGTCCATCCGGCATCCGGCGATCCGCCGATGACGAACGAAATGTTAAACAGCAACGCCCCGAAGAAAAAGAGCCAAAAACTCAACGCGTTCAAATACGGAAACGCGACGTCGCGCGCCCCGATTTGCAGCGGAACGACGATATTCATCAAACCGATGATAAACGGCATGGCCATAAACAAAATCATAATCGTCCCGTGCGTCGTGAAAATTTCATTATAGTGCTGGGCATCAAGAAATTTCATGTTCGGAGCGGTCAGCTGCGCCCGCATCAAAAGCGCATCGACGCCCCCGCGGAACAGCATGAGGACGGCGCAAATAATGTACATAACCCCGATTTTTTTATGGTCAACGGTCGTAAGCCATTCGTCCCACAGCCATTTCCACTTTTTAAAGTACGTCAATACAAACACAATGCCGATCATCGTTAAAACGATCGCCACATCGGCCGCATAAATGAGCGGCTCGCCGGTGACAAAAAACTCGCTCCACTTCATCGGTTCGCTCCTCCTTTCCTACTCTCCATGATGGTGACCTTCAGACATGCCGTCATCCCGTTGATGCTCGCGACCCTTCGAATGACCGTTTTCATGGTGGCTGTTTTGCTTGGCATGGTCGATCCACTCCAAGTGAGTGTTCGAAAACGTCATCCGCCCAACAAGCCCCGGTTTTAAAATTTGCGTATATGTTTTCTCATCGAGCTTCGGGGCGGTTTGTTTCACTTCCTTCACCCATTTGCGGAAGTCAGCTCCCGTTTGCGCGACGACCTCAAACTCCATATGGGCGAACTTTTCCCCGGAAAAGTTGGCGCTCCGCCCCATGTAAGAACCGGGTTTGTCCGCTTGCAAAATCAGCTCGGTCTCCATGCCATCCATCGCGTATTTTTGGCCGCCCAATTCCGGCACCCAAAACGAGTTCATCGGCCCGACGGAAGTCAGCTTAAACTTGACCGGCACACCGGCTGGAATATGAACGTAGTTGACCGTCTCGATGTTTTCTCCCGGATAGCTAAAAATCCACTTCCAGTTTGCCGCCGTTACATGAATCGTGATCGGCTTCACTTTCTCCGTCGGCGGCTTTTCCAAGGCAAACGTCGCCTTCACCGTCGGAACAGCGAGTGCAGCGACAATCAAAATCGGAATGGCCGTCCAGACGATCTCAAGCAGCGTATTCCCTTCCTCATCCGGCGGCTCATAATCAGCGTTTTCCGGCTTTTCGCGATAACGGATCAGAAAAACGGCAAACAACGTAAAAACAACCACAATAATCAACAACATAAAACCGATCGACCACATGATCAAATCATACTGCGTGCGCGCCACCGGCCCTTGCGGATTGAGCACAGCTGTGCGCTCCACACAGCCTCCAAGAAAAAGGAAAAGCGGCACCATCAGCAACGCCCGCCATTTTGCCCGTTTCATCGCTGTCAATCCCCCTTTATCCGCTCCGATCAAACAGAGCGATTCGATGTCACTTCTTCTTTGTTTCTACCATATCAAAATTGAAAATCGTTGAAATGAACAAAAGGAAAAATTCATAAATCAGCAAAACATTTGTCACAAACTGTTCAATCATTGTTCAAGAAATCGCCACTTCTTTTCCTCTATTAGGCAACATGGGAAAGGCGGACAAACTTGAACAGCCGTTTTCCTCCCGTGCCTTATATGGGCAATGTCCCAACGCGAACAGGACGAATGCGGAGACCGTCCAAAGCAAAACAGCCGGGCATCCTTACTGAAAGGAACCCGGCTGTCCGCCTTTCCCCATCGTATATCCTCGTTGTTCCAGCTGTTTGCGGATGCGCGGCTGCAACGTCTGCCACATCCATTGTTCATAAAGCGCCCGTTTCTCCTCAAACGACAAATAGTAGCGCTCACCGACTTGGCGGCGCGCCCGTTCCGTGACATCATAGAGGGCCAACGCGGCGGCGACGGAAATATTAAAGCTTTGCACAAACCCGTGCATCGGAATGATAAACGTTCCGTCCGCTAGGCGAAGCGCCTCTTCCGACACGCCGCGGTGCTCGTTGCCAAACAGCAGCGCCGTCGGCCGCGACAAATCGATGGCGGAGAGCGGAACCGCTCCGTCGCCCAAATAGCTTGCGTACACTTGATAGCCGCGCTGCTTCAAGTCGGCGACCGCCGTTTGCACATCCGGCTTTTGATGCAACGTCAACCATTGATCGGCATAGCGCGTCACAAGCCGGTTCGGAGCAAACGGCGCCCTTCCGGCTACAATGGAAACATCTTGGACGCCAAACGCTTCCGCCGTCCGCAGCACCGCGGCCTGATTGTGCGGATCGTCAACCGCCTCCATCATCACGGTAATGTAGCGGGTGCGCTCGTTCAGCACCTCATGCATCCGCTGAAGCCGACGCGGCAAAATCATTTCCCAAACCGGGCGCGTCGATTCGGTGAGCAGCCCTTCTTTTTGGAGCTGTTCAACGATCGCCTTCGCCTCCCGTTCTTCCATCTGCCTAACCTCCGCTTCTCTTTTTGTGTTTTCCATTGTACAAAAGAGGGCGCAAAGGGCGCAATTCCATTATTTTTAAATATTATTCAAACTATTTTTTAAATATCAATTAGAAACCATTGCCCGTTTACAAATAGTTATTATATCAATTAATATTTTATTGTAAGCGTTTTAATAATCGTTTTTTAGAAAATGATTTTGATATTCTTAGTTTTTAAGGAGGGAAAAGAAATGGAACAAAAACAGCCGCAATTGCATCGCGGATTGGAAGAACGGCATATCTCACTGATGTCGCTCGGCGCCGCCATCGGCGTCGGCCTGTTCCTTGGCTCGGCCTCGGCGATTGAAATGGCAGGCCCGGCGATTTTACTCGCGTATGCGCTAAGCGGTGTCGTCATGTTTTTCATTATGCGCGCGCTAGGGGAAATGGCCGTTGACCATCCGGTCGCCGGCTCATTCAGCCGCTACGCTTACCAATATTTAGGCCCGCTGGCCGGCTACTTGACCGGCTGGAATTATTGGTTTTTATGGGTCGTTACGTGCATTGCGGAAATCACTGCCGTCGGCATTTACATGCAATTTTGGTTTCCAGACACGCCGCGCTGGGCGTGGGCGCTCGCGGCATTAATGGTCATGACATTGGTCAACTTTCTTGCTGTCAAAGCCTACGGGGAGTTTGAGTTTTGGTTTGCTTTCATCAAAATTGTCACGATCGTTGCCATGATTGTCATTGGTTTTGGCATGATTGCTTTCGGTATCGGCAACGGGGGCGTTGCCACCGGCATCAGCAACCTTTGGAAACATGGTGGCTTTTTCCCGCATGGAATCGGCGGCGTTTTGATGTCACTACAAATGGTGATGTTCGCCTATCTAGGCATCGAAATGATCGGCGTCACCGCCGGCGAAGTCAAAAACCCGCAAAAATCATTGACCAAAGCGATCAACAGCGTTTTTTGGCGCATCTTGATCTTCTATGTCGGCGCCCTGTTTGTCATCATGTCCATTTATCCTTGGAACGAAATCGGCGAAAAAGGGAGCCCGTTTGTGCTGACATTTGAAAAAATCGGCATTCACGCCGCGGCTGGCATCATTAACTTTGTCGTCTTAACGGCCGCCCTGTCGTCGTGCAACAGCGGCATTTTCAGCACGAGCCGAATGCTGTTTAACCTCGCCGAACAACAAGAGGCCCCACAGGCGTTTGGCCGCCTAACGAGCCGCGGCATTCCCGGCGTTGCCTTGATTGTCACCGCCGTGGCGATGCTGGTCGGCGTTTACTTGAACTATGTATCGGAAAAAGTGTTTCAATGGGTGACAAGCGTGGCGACATTTGGCGCGATTTGGACGTGGGCGATGATTTTGCTGTCGCAGCTGAAGTTCCGCAAGCAGCTCAACGCCGAACAAGTGAAGCGGCTCGCGTTCAAGCTGCCGTTTTATCCGTACAGCACGTACGTCTCATTGGCCTTTTTGCTCGCGGTGGTCGCCTTGATGGCATACTTCCCGGATACACGCATCGCTTTATTGGTTGGTCCGGCTTGGCTCCTTCTCTTGACAGCAGTATATTTCGCAAAAGGCATGCATCGTCGTCAGCACAACCGTGAATCGAAAAAACAAGCCGGCTGAAAAACGAAACGCCCCCTCGAACGGCCTCCCTAGACAGACGGAGATCGTAGCGCCGACCGTTTCGCCGGCATCATTCAGAAAAACGAGACTGACCAAAACGGTTGACTGTTCTCAAAATAGTCGCCCATTGCCGTGCAGCAGCCGCTTTATATTAGCAATGAGAGGAAAGCTTAATCCAAAAGGTTGACTGTCTTCAAGATAACTTCCTTGATGAAACAATTTCGTCACCATCAGAAGGATGAACATCCCTTTGCCTATGTTCGAATGGCAGGTATTTTCACGATAGACACAACATGTCGTGCAACAGAAGCAGTCAGCACGTATATAGCAATGAAAGAGGGTATCCCGATCCTTTTGGGACACCCTCTCCTTTTCGCTTTTCTTACACTTCGTTTGCGCGATCGACGTTTTCGTTTCCAAGACGATGAGTTGTTGCCACCGGCGGCACTTGTCGGCTTTTTCGTTCCTTTCCAATCGTTCACCGACCGATCCGATTTTCAACCTTCTTCCGGCACATCGGTCCAGTTTCCTCACTCATGCCGACCAAGTTGCTTCTTGTCGGCTCCGATGTACGCCTGACGCGGGTGATTGGGCTGATCCGGATATTGGAGACGAATTTTTCCTTCCTCTAATAGTTTCCCTAAGTAGTTGTTGCGCAGCCCGTCCGGCGTTCGCTCCAACAGTGCCGCCAGTTCTTTTAAACGAAGCGGCCGTTCATGGCATAAACGAACGATCAATTCCTCCATCACCGCTGGGGCGAGCCGCTTTTTTCGCCGCGCCAATTCCGCCATCTTCCACAACCGTTCATCAACCGCCTCTTCTTCTTCATCCGTACCGCCGATGCCGATTTCGCTACTTACGAAGTCGGGTGCGCTGTTTACGGAGTTGGGCGGTTTAGTTACGGAGTTGGGCGAGATATTCATGGAGTTGGCATCGCTATTTAAGGAGTTTTCGGCCTTGCTTACGAAGTTAGACCCGCTATTTACGTAGTTTGGTTCGTTATTAACGAAGTTGGGCTTTATATTTATGGAGTTAGGAGTGTTATTTACGAAGTTTTCATCGCGATCCAACTCGCCTGATTCCATCCATTCTTGTTCGATCTGTTGCACAACTTCGTCTATCCCTGTTTCAATTGTGGCGCTCGTTTCTTCTGGAAACGGCAACAAGCATAGTGTCACGATCGTCCGGTCGGGAGCGGTTTGTTGCGAAATATCGACCGGAGCGGCGAGCGTCCGTCCGCAGCCGTCACTCATCCGTTTCAAACCGGAGCCGGCCCGTTTGCACACGTCGATCAGCAAAAACATTTTAAAAATATTCGGGTTGCGCAAGTTGCTCATTTGCCCAGCCATCGCCGCCTCAATCGGAATGCGAAACCGCCCGGGATTGGCAAAGCGAAACGAAGCGCCGTCCTTCTCTACGATGATGCCGCCTTCCTCCCCATAATCCGCATGGACAAGCGCGTTGACCAACGCCTCCCGCAGCACCATCCGCCCTTCTTCTGACCAAACGTGGCGCTCCGCTTCAGCGAGCACGCGAAAATAAAAGTCGTAGACGTTTCCCGACCACGTTCCGTCTTGCGAGGTGAAGCGCTTCATCCAACCGGCTTCCGCCCGCTCCGCATGCTCCCGATACTCCAAAAAGTACTGCGGGAGCACCTCGGTGATGATCCGCTCTTCACTGAACATCAACAATCCGGCGAGGGTCAACCCTTCTTTGCTGCTGTCGCGCAGTTTGCCCCACGCTCCGATTTTGTATAAAAATTCTTTTGTCTCGAGGCCGTTCCACGGATGGTCGGGCTTCACCCGCGCAAACCGCTCCCGATAGTGATTGACGGTCTCAAAGTTGAGCTCGCTTACGCTGTAATGTTCCAAAATCAGACTGTCGGCCCATGAATGGGCGCGATCATGAAACGGGTTTGTATATTTATTCACTTCTGATCTTCCTTTAACATTATTTTCACAAAATCTTTTTTCCTCTTTTCTTTCTATTGTATCATCTTTTCCTGCCGTTGCGGACGGTTGCGAAAAAAGAAACGGGTGTGGATAGGTGGAATAACACGCCATAACCGAGAGCAAACTACCAAAAACGAGACTGTGGACAGTTAAGGAGGTTTCATCCATGTCATCTCTTCCTTCAGCTGTGGAACCATACTGGCGCGATTCCGTTCCGCTTCCGTCGTTTTCAACGCTTGACGAAGACATTTCCGTTGATGTTGCGGTGATCGGCGGCGGCATTTCCGGAATTACGACCGCTTATTTGCTCGCCACGCAAGGAGTCCGTGTCGCTCTTGTCGAGGCCGATCGATTGCTCAACGGAACAACGGGCCATACGACGGCAAAAATCACCGCTCAACACGATCTTATTTACGATGAACTGATCAGTCACTTTGGCGCGGAAAAAGCGCGCCTTTATTACGACGCTTGCATGGATGCGCTCCGCTTCATCCGCCTTACCGTCGAAAGCCGGGAAATCGATTGCGATTTTGGCGAACAAGATGCCTACGTCTATACAACATCTTCCTCCTCTTTACCCAAACTTGTGAAAGAGTGGGAGGCGTACGAACAGCTCGGCATTGAGGGCGCTTTTGTCGATTCGATTCCTCTGCCGCTGCCAGCGACAGCGGCGGTCGTAATGAAAAAACAGGCGCAGTTCCATCCGCTTACGTATTTACTCAAGCTTGTTGAAGTCATCGTCAACGCCGGTGGCGCCATTTATGAACATACGCCCGCTGCAGACATCGAACAAGGGAAGCGGTTGGCTGTCATCACCCGAAACAAGCGGCGGATTGCGTGCGACCATGTCGCTATTTGCTCCCACTTTCCGTTTTACGATGGGGGATTTTACTTTTCGCGCATGTACGCCGAACGTTCATACGTATTGGGAGTCACGGTCGCCGAGCCGTATCCGGGCGGGATGTACTTAAGCGCCGACGATCCGAAGCGCTCCATTCGTTCCGTTGCCGCCAACGGTGAGACGCTGATTTTGATCGGGGGCGAGAACCATAAAACCGGCCAAGGTGTACCGACAATGCATCATTACGAGGCGCTGTCCTCATTCGCTTCTCAGCTGTTTACGGTGAAGGACATCCGTTATCGCTGGTCAGCCCAAGACTTGACGACGCTCGATAAAGTGCCGTATATCGGCCCGATGACAGCGGACACACCGACGATTTATGTCGCGACAGGATATCGAAAATGGGGAATGACAAACGGCACTGCCGCCGGACAGCTGCTGTCCGATCTCATTCTCGGCCGCGACAACCGGTATCGCGATTTGTATTCCCCATCGCGTTTTTACGCTGACCCGAGTGTGAAACAATTTTTCACCACCAATCTAGATGTCGCCAAACACTTGTTGGCCGGGAAAATAGAGCCAGTCAGCCGCCGGCCGCAAGATTTGGCGCGCGGCGAAGGGGCGGTTGTTGCGGTCAACGGAAAACGAGCTGGTGCCTACAAAGACGAGGCAGGAATGCTCCACGTTGTCGATACGACATGCACCCATATGGGCTGCGAATTGGAGTGGAACGGCGGGGATCGAACTTGGGACTGCCCATGTCACGGTTCACGCTTCTCGGTCGATGGCGCCGTCGTCGAAGGTCCAGCGACGCGCCCGCTGCGCCGCATCGAATGGGACGCGACATGACGAATGGAAAGTTGATCCCGATTCACGCATGCCCTGCAGTCCAACGAGCTTACCGTTTTCATTTGCCGCTGGCGCCATTCATGGTAAGATAAAAATGGATAAAGGATGGCATCGGCATGACGTTTTCGGGAGGGATGACGCATGGATTTTGAACCGATTTTTCTCACTCCTGTATTCCAAGAACGGATTTGGGGCGGCACAAAGTTGGCCGAACGATTCGGATATGAGATTCCATCCGCGCAAACGGGGGAATGTTGGGCGGTATCGGCTCATCCGCATGGCCAGACCAAAATCGCCCAGGGACCGTTTGCCGGAATCACACTGGGACAACTTTGGGAGGAACGCCGCGACTTGTTCGGCCATTTTCCATCGGATCGTTTTCCGCTATTGACAAAAATTTTGGATGCGAACGCTGATTTATCAGTGCAAGTTCACCCGGATGACGACTACGCGAAGACACATGAGGGCGGGGAACTCGGCAAAACGGAGTGCTGGTACATCATTGACTGCAAGCCGGGGGCCGAGTTGATTTACGGCCATTATGCGGAAACGAAGGAACAGCTGCGCGCCATGATGGAGGCGGGGGAGTGGGACCGCCTGCTCCGGAAAGTGCCCATTCAGCCCGGTGACTTTTTCTATGTCCCGAGCGGCACGATCCATGCGCTCTGCGAAGGAACGCTCGTTCTCGAGACGCAACAAAGCTCCGACACAACGTACCGCGTCTATGACTACGACCGCGTCGACAGCCACGGACGGAAACGCGAACTCCATCTGGAAAAAGCGCTGGATGTCACCACGGTTCCGCACCGCGACGCCGATGTTCGCCCCTATGTCGCCGAGTTTCCGGGGGCAACGGTGACGACCTTCGTGGAGGGGGATTACTTTGGCGTCCAAAAATGGAACATCCATGACACGTTCACGTCAGCGCAGACAAAGCCGTTTCTCATCGTCAGCATCCTCCGGGGCGAAGGCGAACTCATCCACAATGGGCGCGCTTATCCGCTTCGCTACGGGGACCATTTGATTTTACCGCACCAATTCGGCTGCTTCACGATCCAAGGGACACTCGAGGCGATCGCCTCATGGCCGCGGGCAGGCAAATAAACGGGCCGTGCTCGCCGCGCCTAGCACCAATGTCTCTGCTAGATAAGGAACAGGCGCTCCGTCGTTTCGCACGGGCGCCTGCTTTCTTTTTTTCCCTAGTCCTCACCCTCTGCTTTGGCCGAGACGATACACCGCAGCGATGTGTCGCGCCGTCTGCACCACATACTGTTTCGCCTGCTCCAGCGCCTTGTCAAGCGGCACGACGCCAGGAACAATCGTAAACAATGCGTCAATGCCGTGATCCAACACGACATGACTGTCTTCGCCCAATGACCCGGCAATGCCGATGACCGGGACGCCAAACCGTTTCGCTGTTTTCGCGACACCGATTGGCGTTTTGCCGAAAACCGTCTGTCCATCGATCCGTCCCTCGCCCGTGATCACCAAATCAGCGTCTTTGACGCGTTCTGCTAGTTGGACGGCTTCGATCACAAGATCGACGCCGCGCCTCAACCGCGCCTTTAGAAACGCCAGCAATCCCGCTCCTAAGCCACCCGCCGCACCAGCGCCCGGGATGTCGCCGACCCGCCTCCCGAGTTCGCGCTCGACGACATCCGCATAATGCGCCAAATTCCGGTCGAGAACGGCGACCATGTCGGGCGTCGCCCCTTTTTGCGGGCCAAAGATGACGGACGCGCCGTTCGGCCCCGTAAGCGGATTCTCGACGTCACAAGCGACCTCAATGCAAACGTCTTCAAGGCGTGGATCCAGCCCAGAAAGGTCAATCGCATATAGATCGGCCAAAGCGCCTCCTCCCGGACCAATGTCGCGGCCGTCGCGATCCAACAGCCGTCCACCTAGCGCTTGCACCATGCCCGCTCCCCCGTCGTTCGTCGCACTGCCGCCAATGCCGATCACCAAGCGAGTCGCCCCGGCATCGAGCGCCGCACGAAGTAATTCCCCTGTTCCGCGCGTCGTCGTCAGCAGCGGATTGCGGCGATGGCGGGGAACAAGGTGGAGTCCCGAGGCGGCCGCCATTTCAATCACCGCTGTCTTTCCGTCGCCAAGCAAGCCGAAAAACGCCGGCACAGGGTCGCCTAACGGTCCTGTCACTTCGACGTTTATCAAGCGGCCATTCGTTGCGTCAACCAACGATTGTACGGTTCCTTCCCCGCCATCGGCCATCGGCACTTTCACATAGTCCGCTTCCGGAAACACGGCGCGAAACCCACGCTCCACCGCCTCAGCGACTTCGAGCGCCGAAAGACTTTCCTTAAATGAATCAGGAGCAATGACAATTTTCACATTTTTCCCCTCCCTGGCTTTGGGGTTCATGTCAAATTTCGCGAAAAAAGTCGAAAAACCATGCCATTCTGTCTATTTTCACAATTATGTATATAGTACTATAATAGACTTAACTGCTCGTTTGTTTGCTCCAAATAAGAACATATTCATGCCTTTGGGCCCCGTCTTCACCGCCCGCTGCCGCCTGCCGCCGCTCAAACGGTGACCGGGAACGCGCTGCCATGGTGGTTAGCCATCCTTTTCTTTGGCGTTGTTTCGCCAGCCCAAAAGTGGTCAGAGGTCAGATCATAGGAGAGAGTTGAGATGTTATTTCAAGCGCGACCAGTGATTTTCATCCTTTTTTTCGTTTCGATCATCATCGTTGCTGTGTCCGAGCCGCCCGTCCTTGATCGCACTTATGCCGTTGCCTTGTTGGTTTATTGGGTGTTTTCGAGCTTATATTCGCATTTGCGCGTCGTCGACAAAACGAAAAACAACATTCCGGTCGACTACGGCATCAACTATAGCCTGTCGTTCGCCTTGTTTGCCGGCCCGCTTGGACTGTTTCTGTTCGAGGCGTTGCTTCGCTTGACAGAGCATGGGACGAAAAAGTACTTGAAAACCGCGGAGCCTGATGAATGGCTGCACACGCTGTACAACATCGGCTCGTTTGTGACATTCAATTCGCTGGCATTTGCCATATACAGCTTCTTGGCTCCACTGTTTGAGACCGTTCCGTTCATCGGATTTTGGCTGCTGATCTTCCTGCTTGTTGTGACCGTTTCCTTCTTGACTGACTGTTGCTTAATCGTCATTTTCTACATAACAGGCGACATTCAAACAAGGCGCGAAGCTCTCGATTTTATTAAAACGAGAAGCTGGGCTGATATGGCTAAAACCGCGCTGACCAATGGCTTGCTGTTTCTCTTTTTGCAAGAGCAGCGCTGGGACATGCTTTTATGCTTGTTTCTGCTCAACTATTTCGTCAGCCGCTCCTTTTTTTCCAAGTCACAAAGCATCCAGCATAAGCTCGAGCGCGACCATTTTGAAAAAATGGCTTATACCGACTTTTTGACCGGCGTCCACAACCGCGCCTTCATGGACCAAACGATTGCCAAGCTAAACGGAACAGGGGAATGGATCGGCGTTGTCGTCGCCGACATCGACAATTTTAAGAGAATTAATGACACATACAATCACGCGGTCGGCGATGAAGTCATCCGCCACTTTACCTCAATCTTGAGACGATTTTTGCAAGAAGAAGATTTTCTATTCCGCAGCGGCGGCGAGGAATTTACGATGTTTTTGCGCCATCGCACCTTTGAACAATGCATCCAACTTGTGGAAGAAATGCGAAAAGCGGTGCAACGCAGCACGGTGTTTGTCGATTATGGGATGAGCAAACAGACCGTATCGTATACATCGTCCTTTGGTCTTTACTTTTTTCGAGCCGAGGGGACGATGTCAATCGAAAAGGCGTACATTTATGCCGATCATTTATTGCTTCGCTCAAAAGAAAGCGGCAAAAACAAAGTGTCTGCCCAATGTGGGGGAGCTGCCTAGTCAGGCCGCTCCTTTTCCATCCCCTCGCCAGCGCACCGGCCAACCGGAACAAGCGAAAAACCCGGCTATCACCCGAGGCGAACGCCGAGCTCAGCCCGCTTTGTTTACGAAACGACCTGTCTTACTTATGATACGGCTCCCCCCGGTTGATGCGGAAGGCGCGGTAAATTTGCTCGAGCAAAATGAGCCGCATCAGCTGATGGGGGAACGTCATTTTTGAAAACGACAGCGCCTCATCGGCACGCGCCATCACTCGTCTGCTCAAGCCGAGCGAGCCGCCGATGACGAAAGCGATGTTGCTCTGCCCGTAGGTCGCCAGCTCATCGAGATGGGCAGCAAACTGCTCGGACGATTTCATCTTCCCTTCGATAGCCAGCGCGATCACATAGGCGCTGTCAGGGATGTGAGCCAACAGCCGCTCTCCCTCTCGCTCTTTGATTCGTTCCTCTTCAAGCGGACTCGCCCGCTCGGGAGTTTTTTCGTCCGCCACCTCGATGATCTCGATTTTGGCATACGGGGATAACCGCTTTTTATATTCATTCACTCCAGCGATTAGGTAGGTCTCTTTCAACTTACCCACAGCGGCAATGCAAATATGCACAATCCATCCCCACCTTGTAAACACTTTATCAACAACATTTATCCACATATACACAATATATATCCACATATTGTGTAAAAATATTAGCTTCCTACTACATATATGGCCCTCTTCCCGCAAAACCAACACCTGTTTTCATCGTTATCCACAGGGGCCAAGTCAGGGGCTCGTTCCGTTTCATCCACATATTCATCAATGGCGGCATCAATATGTTCTTCACATGTGAATATCATCGCTTCCCCCTCCTTATCGCCCGTTTATGAGCAGGAATCCGTGCCAGCCAACCGGTTCGTTCATGGAAAAGTTCCAGGGGCAGCGATCTGCCCTCGACCGTGCCAGCGCGGCATTTTCACAGAAACGTTCCATGGGCGGCGCGCCCCGCCCTCCACCCAAGGATGAAAATCCGTGCCGGTTCGGCGTTTTCACGGAAAGAAGGAGCGGTCTCGCTCCTTCTTCTTTGTTTAATACGATTCACGCGCCAGTTTTAAAGTAACTGTCCGTTTTTTCCCATCGCGGTAAAACGTTACGTCCATCCGGTCTCCAATCGACTTTTTCGTGTACAAGTACTTGCGCAGATCGAGCACGTTGCGAATTTTCTCGCCGTCAAGCGCCACAATGACGTCGAATTGCTGCAAGCCGGCTTGGGCCGCTGGCGACATCGGGACAACTTGAATAACGGCAGCACCTTCGGTTACGTTTGCCGGCAAATGAAGCGTCGCTTGCCAATGATATGACGGAATGTCGCTTAACGAGCGAAGCTCCACGCCCATATATGGGCGGCGCACTTGACCATATCGCTCCAAATCGGAAATGATCGGGATGGCGGCATTGATCGGAATGGCAAAACCGATGCCCTCGACAGCCTCTTGGGCGATTTTCATGGAATTAATGCCGATGACTTGCCCTTTAATATTTACAAGGGCGCCGCCGCTGTTGCCCGGGTTGATGGCCGCATCGGTCTGCAATACTTCGGCATTCCAGTCGGGATTGCCGTCTTGGTCCAAATCCACTTCCACCGTCCGGTTCGTTCCGGAGATGATGCCTTGCGTCACTGAGCCTGCGAACTGCAAACCGAGCGGATTGCCGATGGCGATGACCGGCTCTCCCGGCTTCACGGCGTCAGAGTTGCCGAACTGGGCGATTTTTTTCACATGTTTCGCCTCAATTTCCAGCACGGCCAAATCCATCAGTACATCGCTCCCGAGCAGCTTCGCCGGCACCCTCGTTCCGTCCTTCAAGCTGACTTCCAGCTGGCTTGCGTTTTCAACGACATGATGGTTTGTGACGATAAACGCCCTTCCTCCCGCCTTTTTGTAAATGACCCCCGATCCAACGCCGGTTTCTTCACCTTGTGACCAGAAGCCTGCCGCTTGAATATTGACAACGCCAACAACGGCATCCGACACTTGAGCGATGGCTTTCGTGACCGCTGTGGTCACGTCAACAGAAACGCTTTGCTGGATGGGAGGGGTGCCATTGTCCCCTGCCCGCTCTTCTCCGCCAGCTTGCTCGGAAGGGGCAACATTGTATGGGAGAATGTCCCAACGGGAAAGCGCTGGAATCGAAAGGAGCACGAGCCCGCCTCCCAGTATGGCGCCGACGAACGCCGAGGCAAACGAGCCGCCGCGCCGTGTTCGTCTCGTTTGACCGTGCGATTCATAATGATCATCGTAATATCCCATGCCCATCACCACCTTTTTCTATATTTCTCTCCATCCCTCATTATAATCATGAACAGAGAAAAAAATCCAATCGGTGCCCGTTGCGCAGCCAAAGCCGCACCGCCATTAGACGCAAGCGAGCGCGGTCGCCTGATGCGGATCGGTATCGTACAGATGAAAGCGGCCGCCGACCGCGAGGCCTTTTTGTTCCAGTGTTTGCGCTACGGTCATGCGCGCCAGCTCCTTCATATTGTTGTCTTGGCTCAGATGGGCCAAATAAATTCGCTTCGTCCGGTCGCCGATCACATCGGCCAACGCCAAGCCCGCCTCCTCGTTCGAAATGTGGCCGACATCGCTTAAAATGCGGCGCTTGACGTTCCACGGATACCTTCCCATTCGCAACATGCCGATGTCATGGTTGCTTTCAAACACGAACACGTCGGCGTTCTCCACTGTCTTTTTCATCCGCTCGCTCACATAACCGGTGTCGGTGAGCAAGGCGAGTTTTTTTCCGCCGCAATGGAAGACGTAAAACATCGGCTCGGCAGCGTCGTGGGAAACACCGAATGATTCTACATCAAGATCGCCGAACGTCTTTACCGCGCCGAGCGGAAAAACGAACTTTTGTTCACTCGGGATTTCCCCGATCGCCGCCTCCATCGCTCGCCATGTTTTTTCATTGGCAAAGATCGGCAAGCGATATTTGCGCGCTAAGACGCCAAGCCCCTTAATGTGATCGCTATGTTCATGGGTGACAAGAAGCGCATGCAGTTCGCTTGGGTGGCGGCCGATTTGCGCAAACAGCGCCTCCAGTTGTTTGCCGCTCAAACCGGCATCGACAAGCAGACGCTGGCGATCCGTTTCCACATAAAAGGCGTTGCCGGTGCTGCCGCTTGCCAGTACGCTAAATCGCATCGTCATGTTCGTTTTCACTCCAAAACATTTCCTTGGTCATTGATGACTTGTCCTTCAAAGGCGTTGACGAAATAATCTTCCTTGCGATTGACGACAATATGCCATGTCGGTGTCAATACTTGAGAGGCGGTGAATTGGACAAGTCCGTAATAGCCGAGTTCGACCTTAGTGACGCGGTCCCCCGGCTGCAAATACCCTTTTCGATACAGCGTTTCAAGCGCCTTGATCGCTGGGACGATGTCTTGTTTTCGTTCATATTTTTCCAAGTCGTCCAACATCGTCTGTTCATAGGACAATGCTTCCTGCTTTTTGTTTACATGGATGACCAGCTTGCTGTTTTCGTTGCCATAAATCATTTTGCCGTCGTACACTTGATAACAGATAACTGTCCCTTCATTTTCATTGAACGACCAAAAGGCATACTGTCCCCCGTTGACCA
This sequence comes from Geobacillus sp. B4113_201601, assembly GCF_001587475.1. NCBI lineage: Bacteria > Bacillati > Bacillota > Bacilli > Caryophanales > Anoxybacillaceae > Geobacillus > Geobacillus sp. B4113_201601. The sequence goes on along the minus strand of NZ_LQYX01000115.1, from coordinate 36,720 downwards.
TGTAATGCTGCAAAAACTCGCGCAGTCGATACGGGTCATCGACCGGCAAAACAAGCGGACGGGTAAATGTTCCTTTGATTTTTGTTTTTCCTTCGATTTTCACTTTTTGGCTCGGCAACTTTTTCACATCGGCCTCGGTGAATTGACGACTTTTGCCGCTGACATACGCCGCCTTCGTCACTTCTTTCGGCAGCTCGACATACGTAATGCCATTGGCCTCAAGCTGCTCTTCAATCGTCGTTTCTAAAATGACGTCCAGCTGGCTGCTGCTTCGTTTTTCCATAAATTGATAGCCTAAAAAGCAGTCGAGAACGAGGAAGACGATGATAAAAATGGTCTTCGTTTTACTCCAATCCATGCGCTTCCCCTCCTCGTTCCGTTCCGCTCGGTGCCACCTTTTTCCACGTTTGCCCGTATAAATAAAACCATGCTGGTTCAAGGCGGATCACTTTTTCCCGATCGGGATCTTTCACGAGCTCATAGCCGATGACGATATTTTTGATCAGCGACCGGCGGACGCCTTTCATTTGTTCGAGCTGTTTGACGGCTTCGCGGCCGGACGGCAGCGTTTTCGGCGTGCGGCTACGGTCAGCGATTTCTAAGCGAAAGAGCGGGCGTTGATACTTCATTAAATCGCTCGCCCCCCACGTTTCCACAATTTCAGACATGCCATAATCGTTAAAAACCGGATAGCCGTTGACAACGAGCTGGAACACGACTTTCCGATCTTCTTCGTTCCAGCGGGCGAAATGGTACAGATCCGTCCAGCCGCCATGTTCGTTGACAAATTCAATGCTTTTTTGAATGAGATGGGTTTCCGGCTCTGTCTGCCCGCTGTTTGAGACGCGCGCCGCCGGATTGACGTATAAAAGCATGCGTTGCAGAAAATCAACATCCATCAGCCTTGATCCATCCGTATACTCTTCACCGAACGGAATGAGATCTTTTTTGACGAAGCTGGGGTCGCTAAACAGCGCCTCTTTAAACTTATCAGCGTCCAGCTCATCTGTATAATATTGCAGGCTGTTCAACGTCACTTCGTTTTCCGGCAAATAAAGTTGCTTCATTTCACTGATCGGGTAGGCGAAATACCGAGGAAAACGGTTCGCCTCCCTCGCCAGCCGGTTGATGACGGATAGCGAAGCGTCGGTGGCGGTCGCCCGGTAAATTTTCCGCTTATCGGTCGCGATAAAGTATACAGGAAACTCGTTCTTTCCGCCAAGCGGAACAACGAGACGGTCAAACGCCAATCCTTCCGTTTTTTTGTCTTCAATCGTAAAAATCAAGCGGTAAATATCCATCGGCACTTCGTCGGGATAAATGACTTCTAGCCGCTCCTTGCCGCTTAAAAACGATAAAAACTTCCCTTGTGGGACAGAAGAAGAAATATCTTCGAAGTCATCAAGCGACCATTTTCTGATCTCTTTTAACGCTTCATTTTTTTCCTCTTCTTTCACGACCGCATAGTGGATCCCGTTTTTATGAATCAGCATTTGTTCCGGCTGCACAACCATTGCCGTGTCCACTTGCGTATTGCTTACGGAGACGTGTTGAATGTATTCATCGCTGCTTTGCAACACGTCGTATCTTGGGTGGTATGTCCATAAAGCAAACGTCAGCATCACGCTGATGAATACGAGCGCCGTCAACACGATGGTTTTGATCGTTTCATACATCGTCCCAGTCATCCTTTTGTTCTCGTTCTACCGGCAATGTAAAGTAAATCGTCGTTCCTTTATGTTCTTTGCTTTCCGCCCAAATGGTTCCGCCATGGGCTACGACGACTTCTTTGGCAATGGCCAGCCCGAGGCCGGTCCCGCCCAGTTTGCGCGACCGCGCCTTATCAACGCGGTAAAAACGTTCAAATATTTTGCCTAAGTCAGCCTTCGGAATGCCGACCCCTTCGTCGCTAACGCTAACGATGATTTCATCAGCTAGCTGGCGCACGCGGAACGTAATCGTCCCGCCTTGAGGAGAGTATTTCAACGCGTTGGAAATGATGTTGTCCAACACTTGCGTAATTTTGTCCTCATCCACTTCAATAAAAATCGCCTCACGGGGAATTTTGCGGACGAACCGGATGTTGTCGCTTTTCGTCAGCTCAAACCGGTCAATGACTTTATGAAAATAGGCTGAAAAATTGATCCATGTTTTCTTGAGCTTGTAGTCTTTGCTGTCGAGCTTGGACAGATGAAGCAAATCGTTGACGAGCCGGATCATCCGCTCGGTTTCATTTTGCACGACTTGAATGAACCTTGGAGCGATGTCTTTATCTTGCCAAGCGCCGTCAGCGAGCGCTTCTAAATAGCTTTTCATCGTCGTGAGCGGTGTGCGCAATTCATGCGACACGTTGGCGACAAACTGCCGCCGCTCGCGGTCGATTTTTTCCTGTTCGGTAATGTCGTGCAAAACGACGATCAATCCGTTGACAAATCCGCCCTCTTTTTGAATCACCGACAACGATGCGCGCAAAATGTACAGTTCCTCATCCGTGCTGAAATCTAAAATGAGCGAATCGCGCTCCTCGAGCAGCGTTTCAAACGTATACTGGTCGGCAAGGCCGAGCACGTCAACGATCGAACTGGACAGCACTGTTTCACGTGAAACATTCAAAATGTTTAGCGCGGCATCGTTAATGAGAATGACGCGCCCCCGGCGGTCGGTCGCGATCACGCCATCGGTCATATGCGTCAACACTGACTCGAGCTTGCGCCGCTCCCCTTCGGTGGTCGCCTGCGCTTCTTGCAATTTTTTCGTCAAATTGTTGAACGTCATCGCCAATTGGCCGATCTCATCGTAGCCGTACACTTTGACTTTGCGGGAGAAGTCTCCTCTTGTCATCGCCAGTGCTTGCCGGCGCATATCGGAAATCGGGCGAGTGATCGTGCGCGACAAAAAAATGCCGAGCACGGCGGTAATGGCGAGAGCGATCCCCGTTCCGGTCGCCAAAATCATATTGATTTGCCGCATTTGCGAAAAGACGTTTTCCATCGAAGCGATGACGTAAATAACGCCCTTAATTTCCCCGCTCGTTTTGATCGGTGTCGAGGAAATATACATGCGATGGCCCGTCTTTTGATCGAGCATCATTTGATCAACCATTTCCCCAGTAATCAGCGACCGCTTGATATAAATTTGCGTTGTCCGCTTTCCGACGATGTTTTGCGTATATGGGTTGGACGTCGCCAGCACTTTTCCTTTGTCATCGATCACTTGCACTTCGGAAATGTCTTGAGAAACGAAGTCATGAAGAAGCGAGCGGATGTCTTCTTCTAATGTCGGGCTATTCTCATCCCGCTCCCGATTCATCGCCTGCTCGATATTATAAGCGAGCAGCGTCACCCGCTCATTCAACGAGTTTTTAAAGTTTTGCACGAGTTCGGTTTCCAATTTACGGACGAAGTAGACGCCGATAATTTGCATGGCGACGAGAATTAACAGCACATAAATGATGACAAACTTAAAATGAATGGAACGAAACGGCCCAACTTTTTTCATGTTCGTTCATGACTCCTGTTCCGGGTTGCGCAAATAGTAACCGACCCCGCGGCGGGTGACGATCCAATTCGGGTGCGATGGATTGTCTTCAATTTTTTCCCGCAACCGCCTTACCGTCACATCGACCGTGCGCACATCGCCGTAATAGTCGTAACCCCAGACAGTTTGCAGCAGATGTTCGCGCGTCATGACTTGTCCAATGTGTCTGGCTAAATAGTGGAGAAGCTCAAATTCGCGATGGGTCAGTTCAATCGTTTCGCCCCGCTTCTGTACGGCATAGGCGTCCGGGCGAATGACGAGCGGGCCGATGGCAATTTCATTCGTTTCGCTTCCCTCTCCTTCTTGCGCGGCTGTTTGCGCATGGCGGCGCAAGTTCGCCTTCACCCGCGCGAGGAGCTCGCGTGTGCTGAACGGCTTGGTCACATAATCGTCCGCGCCGAGCTCCAACCCGAGCACTTTATCAATCTCGGAATCTTTCGCCGTCAGCATAATAATCGGCATGTCATATTTTTTCCGCACTTCGCGGCAGACTTCCATGCCGTCTTTTAACGGCAGCATAATATCCAATAAAATCAAGTCCGGCATCGTTTCTTCGACTTTTTGCAGCGCCTCTTCGCCGTCGTAGGCGCAAATGACTTCATATCCTTCTTTTTGTAAGTTAAATTGCAAAATATCGGCAATCGGTTTTTCATCGTCGACGACTAAAATGCGTTTTTCCATCTCGCACACATCCTTCCTTTTGCGATGGAATGCTATCATTACTAATTTACCATGTTATGACCATGAAATCATCCGTTGCCGGCTGCCATTTTGAGGAGTCGAGCGAAATTGCGCTGTCGTTTTGCCGCCCAATGACGAAACAGGCATAGACGCCATGCATCTATGCCTGTTTTTCCTATGGTCTGCTGCCGCTGTTTACGCGTAGACGCTGCGAACGACATTCGTTTGCGAGCGATCGGGACCGACGGAGAAAATCGAAAGCGGAATGCCGGTGAGCTGGGAAATGCGCTCGACATAATGGCGGGCGTTCGCCGGCAATTCATCAAGGCTTTTCACGCCGGTAATATCCTCTGTCCAACCAGGCAGCTCCTCATAAATTGGTTCGCATTCGGCCAACACTTTTAAGCTTGCAGGAAACTCTTCAAGCACTTGGCCGCGGTAACGATAGGCAACGCAAATTTTCAACGTTTCGATGCCGGTCAACACGTCGATCGAGTTGAGCGACAAGTCGGTAATGCCGCTCACCCGGCGGGCATGGCGGACGACGACGCTGTCAAACCAGCCGACGCGGCGCGGCCGACCGGTCGTCGTCCCGTACTCGCGGCCGACTTCGCGAATGCGATCGCCGATTTCATCGTGCAATTCCGTCGGAAACGGCCCGTCACCGACGCGCGTCGTGTACGCTTTTGCCACTCCAACGACATGTTTGATCTTCGTCGGGCCGACGCCAGCACCGATCGTCACCCCGCCGGCGACCGGGTTCGACGATGTGACAAACGGATAGGTGCCCTGGTCGATATCGAGCATGACACCTTGCGCCCCTTCAAACAAGACGCGGCGCCCTTCATCCAAGGCGTTGTTCAATACGACCGAGGTGTCGCAGACGTACGTAGCGATTTGTTGGCCGTACTCGTAGTATTGTTCGAAAATGTCTTCCAGCCGGAAGCCTTCCACTCCGTATACCTTTTCAAACAGCACGTTTTTCTCTTCCAAATTGCGAGCCAACTTTTCGGCAAACACCTCGCGGTCAAGCAAGTCAACGATACGGATGCCAACCCGGGCCGCTTTGTCCATGTATGCCGGCCCGATTCCTTTTTTCGTCGTGCCGATTTTGTTCGCGCCTTTCCGCTCTTCTTCCAGCTCGTCCAGCTTCAAGTGGTACGGCAAAATGACGTGGGCGCGGTTGCTGATGCGCAAGTTGTCGGTCGCAACACCGCGCTCGTGCAAGTACGAAAGCTCGGCGACGAGCGCCTTCGGGTCGACGACCATCCCGTTGCCGATGACACAAATTTTATCTTTATAGAAAATGCCCGATGGGATCAAATGCAGCTTATACTTCTCTCCATTGAACACGATCGTGTGCCCGGCGTTGTTTCCCCCTTGGTATCGGGCAATGACCTCTGCGTTTTCCGATAAAAAATCCGTAATTTTTCCTTTCCCTTCATCGCCCCATTGCGTGCCGACAACAACGACTGACGACATGGCGAGCACCTCCAGTTTTCCTCGGTCTGAACATTGTCAGTGTATCAGTTTTCAGCCGCAAAGTCAATGAAACACGAACATTCAAAACATCCTTATCTTGTTTTATTCGTCAATGATTCACTGGAGGCATCGACAAGGCGACGTTGCGCAGGCACGGCAGCATCAGAGGCAACCGCCGGCTGCACACCGTTACGCTCCGGGCGGAATGTGCGCCTCATCGAAGCGGCGTTCTAAGTTGACAAATTTGTTGTACTCTTTAATAAAGGCGAGCTGCACCGTTCCGACTGGACCGTTCCGCTGTTTGGCGATGATGATTTCAATGATGTTTTTATGCTCTGAATCTTTGTTATAGTAGTCGTCGCGGTACAAAAAGGCGACAATATCCGCATCCTGCTCAATGCTTCCCGATTCGCGAATATCGGACATCATCGGCCGCTTATCTTGGCGCTGCTCTACGCTCCGCGACAGCTGCGACAAGGCGATGATCGGCACCTCAAGTTCACGGGCGAGCGCCTTTAACGAACGGGAAATTTCCGATACTTCCTGTTGGCGGTTTTCCCGATTGCGTCCGCTTCCTTGAATGAGCTGCAAATAGTCAATGACAATCATGCCAAGGCCGCTTTCTTGTTTCAGTCGACGGCATTTGGCGCGAATGTCGCTGACGCGGATGCTCGGCGTATCGTCGATGTAAATGCCGGCATTGGATAAGCTGCCCATCGCCATCGTCAACTTGCCCCAATCTTCCGGCGTCAGCTTGCCCGTGCGCAAGCTTTGTGCGTTGATGTTGCCTTCGGCGCAAAGCATCCGCATCACAAGCTGCTGGGCGCTCATTTCCAAGCTGAAAATCGCCACGTTTTCGTTTGTTTTTGTTGCGACATTTTGCGCGATATTCAAGGCAAACGCGGTTTTTCCGACTGACGGCCGGGCAGCGACGATAATCAAATCGCTGCGCTGAAAACCGGACGTCATCCGGTCCAGTTCGGTAAACCCCGTCGGGATGCCGGTGATATCCCCGTTCCGATTGTGGAGCATTTCAATATTGTCATAGGTCTGAACGAGAATATCGCGAATCGTTTTAAAACCACCGGAATGTTTCCGTTGGGAAACTTCCATAATTTTTCGTTCCGCCTCGTCGAGCAGGATGTCAATCTCATCTTCGCGGGTGTATCCGTCTTGGGCGATCGATGTCGCCGTGCGGATGAGGCGGCGAAGCACCGATTTCTCTTCAACAATGCGGGCGTAATATTCGACGTTGGCCGCCGTCGGCACCGAATCCGCCAGCTCGCTTAAATACGAAACGCCGCCCACTTCCTCAAGCTGCTCGGAGGCGGCGAGTTCCGCCGTCACCGTCACTAAATCAACCGGCTCGCCTTTATCGGCCACCCGGAGCATGGCATGAAAAATTTTTTGGTGTGCCGCACGGTAAAAATCTTCGGGAATCAATCGTTCGGAGGCGAGCGTCAGTGCGGTAGGATCCAAAAATACGGCGCCAAGCACAGCCTGCTCGGCTTCGATGCTTTGCGGAGGAATTCGTTCGGAAAACAGTTCGCTCATCGGTTTCACCACCTTTTCCCCCGTGTTTTTCATTCCACGCCAAACCTTCAAAGCTGAGAAGCAAGGAACCCCGCCGCAGCGGGCGGGGGCATCCGACAACAGCTGTTATTTTTGCTCGGTGACGTGCACTTTCAACGTGGCTGTCACTTCCGGATGAAGCCTTACTGGCACATTCGTATAACCGAGGGAACGAATGGCGTCAGCAAGTTCCATTTTTCGCTTATCAAGCTTTACGCCATGTTGATCGTAAAGCGCCTCGACGATCTGTTTGCTTGTGATCGAGCCAAATAAGCGGCCGCCCTCGCCCGCTTTCGCCGCGATTTCCACCGTCAGTTTTTCGAGCGTTTCTTTCAGTTTTTTGGCATTGGCCAGCTCTTCCGCAGCTTGGCGACGCTCTTTTTGCTTTTGTGCTTCGAGCGCTTTAATATTGGCCGGGGTCGCTTCAATAGCGAGCCCTTGTTTGAACAAAAAGTTGTTCGCATAACCGTCAGCTACGTCTTTGATTTCGCCTTTTTTCCCTTTTCCTTTCACATCTTTTAGAAAAATGACTTTCATGATGGCTTCCCCCCCTCAAAATAGTCATGAATCGCCTCACGCAGCTGCCGCTCCGCCTCTTCGACCGTCACATCAGACAGCTGGGCGGCAGCGTTCGTTAAATGCCCGCCTCCGCCGAGCCGCTCCATGATCAATTGCACATTGACATCGCCAAGCGAGCGGGCGCTGATGCCGACCGTTCCATCCGCCCGCTTGGAAATGACGAACGAAGCGACGACACCGCTCAATGTCAGGAGCGTATCAGCCGTTTGCGCGATCAACACTTGATCGTGCACCTCATGTTCGTCCCCACTGGCAATGGCAATGCCGCGCTCATCGATGGCGGCCCGTTCAATCAGTTTGGCGCGTTTGACGTAATTGGCGATGCTTTCCCGCAGCAGCTTTTGCACGAGCACCGTGTCTGCTCCTTGGGAGCGCAAGTACGAGGCCGCGTCAAACGTCCGCGAGCCGGTACGGAGCGTAAAGCTTTTTGTATCGACAACAATGCCGGCAAGCAAAGCGGTAGCTTCCAACATCGACAACTTCATGCGCCGCGGTTGATACTCCAAGAGTTCGGTAACGAGCTCGGACGTTGAGGAAGCGTATGGCTCCATATAGACGAGCAGCGGCGCCTCGATAAACTCTTCCCCGCGGCGATGGTGGTCAATGATGACAATGTGGTCGGTGCGGTACAGCAACCGCTCCTCAATGACAAGCGACGGCCGATGGGTATCCACGACAATGAGCAGCGTATCATCTGTCACCAACTCGAGCGCCTGCTCCGGCTTCAAGCACCTTGACCATAAATCGGCCTGCTTTTTCATTTCCTCGAGCAGCCGCTGCACCCCAGCATCCGTTTTCGCCGGGTCAATGACGATAAATCCTTCCTTTTGGTTCGATTGAACGACTTTTAAAATGCCGATGGCCGCCCCAAGCGCGTCCATATCCGGATACTTGTGGCCCATGATGAGCACTTTGTCGCTTGCAACGATCAATTCGCGAAGCGCATGGGAGATGACGCGGGCGCGGACGCGCGTCCGTTTTTCCATCGGATTCGTTTTGCCGCCGTAAAATTTCACTTTCCCGGTTCCTTGCTTAATCGCCACTTGGTCGCCGCCGCGCCCAAGCGCCAAATCGAGGCTTGATTGCGCGAGCGCGCCAAGTTCAGGAAGCGGAGACACACCGGCGCCGATGCCGATGCTCAGCGTCAGCTGAACATGATGCTTCGCCGTCTGTTCTCTCACTTCATCAAGGATGGAAAATTTGCTTTTTTCCAATCGGCTCAAGATCTGCTCATTCAACACCGCAATAAACCGGTCGGACGATGTCCGCTTTAAAAAGATGCCATAATCATTGGCCCACCGATTCAGCACAGAAGTGACAAGGCTGTTCAGTTGGCTTTTCGCTTGATCGTCCATCCCTTGCGTAATTTCATCATAATTGTCGAGAAAAATAATGGCGAGCACCAAGCGTTCCGCCTCGTATTTTTGCTTCAATTCCATATGCTCGGTGACGTCAAAAAAGTAAAGAAGCCGTTCAGAGCGGCGAATGAGCACCTTGAGCCGCTTTCCATGAAACTCAAAGATCTCTTCGTCCGTTTTTCCTCTTTTGACGAAAGCGGCCAACGGCTCGGACAGTTCAGCGAGAGAGCGGCCGACTAACGTCTGCTCTTTGAAGCAGGCGGCCAGAAAGCGATTGGACCATTCGATCTCGCCGTCTTCACTCACAAGCATAATGCCGACCGGCATTTGCATGAGCGCTTCTTCCCCGACCTTTTTAACGCGGTGCGATAAATTGGAAATATAATGTTCCAGCTCTTGATACAAAGAGCGCTGCGACCAGATGACGCTGTACAGGACGAATCCAATGCCGAGAAGGGCGACCAGCCCGATCAGCCATTGGAAATAAAACAGGCCAATCGCCATTAGCACCGCCATGGCGGCCAACGCATAAAGCGGATAGCGATACGCTTTCCTTTCATAAAAATGCATTCAAGTCAGCTCCTACTTCGGAAGAAATGACTCACCTTATCCAATTATCATATGCGGCGGCGCAAATCAAATCCTAAATCAATTATACCGAATATCGCCACAAGATAAAGTAGAAAAGGCAGGAATAAGCAAAGGACCGTCCCCGCTACCACCACGCCTTTGGCGATTCCTTTTTTGTAGGCAACAGCGTACAAAAACGAAAAACCTTGCACGATCATGGCTAGGTGTAACACATACGATACATTTAGCACCGCCATATAGGCAAACGATCCTTCTTCCAGCGGAAACAAGGAGAGAAGGAGGACGACAACATAAATCCATAGCACGCTTTTGGGCCACGTCAACTCACGAAACGGCGGCCATGAACCGACCGGCAGCTTTAGCCTTTTCATCACTGGCAGCGAAACGATGATCGTCACATACGAAAGCGCCAACGCCGCGATGACAAACAGCGTCGGAATCATATAGCCGATCAGCTTCAGTCCTTGTTCGATCTGCCTTTGCATCTCCAAAGATGGCGCTTGCCCCATCCCTTCCATGAGACGCATCGCGGTGTCAAACGATTCACGCACGAGCGCAAGCGTATCTTGGATCAGATCGACGTGCAAAAACTGAATCGAGATGATGTAATCAAGGACGATATTGAGCAAAAATACAAACGTACCGACAAGAAGAACAACGTATCGGTTTCTCTGTTTGGAAAGCAGCGCGCCAACCGCGATGCCAAACGTGCCGAATATCAACGCCATCGGCAGCGCCAGAAGCGAACCGATCAAACCGGAGACGACAAGAGCCGCCGCCAGCAGCAACATAGCAGGAATCCATCCGTGGCGCATCGTGAACACCATAAACGGAAGCGCCAAAAACAGAGTAGCAACGATCCCGATGACCGGCACGTACAGCGCAAGCAAAAACAAAACGGCAAACAGCGCAAGCTCGATCGCCGCCTCGGTGAGAACATGCGTGTTTCGCAAGGAATGTTCCCCTTTCTTGACCAGATATAAAAAAAGCAGTAAGGTTCCCCTTACTGCCCTTTTCCGGCTCATTCATCCGCAACGTACGGCAAGAGCGCCATTTGACGCGCGCGCTTGATCGCTACCGTCAGTTTGCGTTGATATTTTGCGCTCGTTCCCGTTACGCGGCGCGGCAAAATTTTTCCGCGTTCAGAGATGAATTTTTTCAGCAAATCGACATCTTTGTAGTCGATATGCGTAATGTTATTCGCCGTGAAGTAGCATACTTTGCGGCGTTTGCCGCGTCCGCCTTTCCGTCCTGCCATTTTTGTTTCCTCCTTTCTTTCTTCGCTTTCCGGACCGCCGCCCGCCCATGCGATCAGCGCTCTTCCCATTTTTCGGGCGGAGGACGGTGTTTTCAGACGATGAACTGCCCGCCACCTACGCTTCGCTTAGAGGTGGAGGCTTCCAGCGACTTGGGCGTGTTCGCCAAACTAAGCCACACCCAAGTCCCCTTTACGCCTTCCTTCGCTCCAAAGGCGTCCGTTCAAACAATCGATGACCACATCCGTCGGCGATCGCCGACATTCCTCTTCCACCTACTCATTTGGCTTTGCCCTGTGCACATTCCTTGAGGTGGGAGACTTCTGTCAGAAATGACGTTAAAACGGCAAATCGTCATCGGAAATATCAATCGGTTGACCGTCATCGGCAAAAGGATCTTCATCGATGCGGCCCGCCTGTTTGTCGTTCGGATATCGGTGGTTCTGATCTTGTCCGAATGGGAATGGATCCCCATAGTAGCCGCCTGCTGCTGCCCCTCGCTGCTCGCTCACGCCTTTGGGCTCTAAAAATTGGACGCTGTCAGCCACCACTTCCGTGACATAGACGCGCCGGCCTTCTTGATTTTCATAGCTGCGGGTCTGCAGCCGGCCATCGACTCCAGCCAAACTCCCCTTTTTGAGGAAATTCGCCACATTTTCCGCTTGGCGGCGCCAAACGACGCATTGAATAAAATCCGTTTCCCGTTCGCCTTGCTGGTTTGTAAACGGCCGGTTGACGGCAAGCGTGAACGTGGCAACAGCCACTCCGCTTGGAGTGTAGCGCAACTCCGGATCTTTCGTTAACCTGCCGACTAAAATGACGCGGTTAATCATCAGAACCACCTCTTGCCATAAAGAAAAAATTATTCGTCTTCCTTGACGACGATATGACGGATAATGTCTTCGCTGATGCGCGCTAAACGGTCAAATTCCTGCACCGCTTTCGGCTCCGCTGTGACGTTGATGATCATGTAATAGCCATCGCGGTATTTTTGAATTTCATAAGCTAAGCGACGCTTACCCCAATCCGTCACGTTTGTAATCTCCGCGCCGTTTTCTTTCAACACGTTGTTGAACCGTTCCACGAGAGCTTGTCTCGCCTCATCGTCCATGTTCGGGCGGATGATGTACATAATTTCGTATTTTCTCACGCTCGTCACCTCCTTTTGGTCTGAACGGCCCTTCCGCTGAAGGGCAAGGAGCAATGAACATTACTCACATTTATTGATTATACCATGATGGACAACGATAAGCAAGGCAGTTTGCCGCATTTGCGCGGCACAAACATTTGCCATCCTTATTTCGGTTGAACTAGCGGCCTTGCTTCTTTCGGGGGAATGCGAAACGCTAGACGTTGAATCGGAAATGAATAATGTCGCCGTCTTGCACTTCATAGTCTTTTCCTTCAAGCCGCACCTTGCCCGCCTCGCGCGCTGCCGCCATGGAACCGGCAGCGACTAAGTCATCGTATGAAACCGTCTCGGCGCGGATGAAGCCGCGCTCAAAATCGGAATGGATGATGCCCGCGCATTGCGGCGCTTTCATCCCTTTTCGAAACGTCCACGCCCGCACTTCCTGTTCACCGGCAGTGAAAAACGTCGCCAGCCCAAGCAAACTGTAAGAAGCGCGAATCAGCTGGTCAAGGCCGGACTGCTCAATGCCGAGCTCCCGCAAAAACTGCTGCTTTTCTTCCTCGCTGAACTCGGCAATTTCCTCTTCAATTTTGGCGCAGACGACGATCACTTCCGCGTTGTCGCGCTTCGCAAACTCGCGCACGTCCTTGACAAACGGATTGCCGTCAGGATCGGCGACGTCTTCCTCGCCAACATTGGCGACATACAGCATCGGTTTGATCGTCAACAAGTGCAGCTGCTTGACGACTTTCATCTCTTCCTCAGAGAATTCGAGTGTGCGCGCCGGTTTGCCGGCTTCGAGCGTTTCTTTCAATCGCAGCAAAATCCCGTGCTCAAACGCCGCCTCTTTATCTTTTTGCTTGGCGATTTTGCCGACCCGCTCGATTCGTTTGTCAACCGTCTCTAAATCGGCCAACACAAGCTCCAAATTGATCGTTTCGATATCGGCGAGCGGATCGACTTGGCCGGCCACGTGCGTAATGTTTTCATCGCTGAAACAGCGCACGACTTGGCAAATGGCATCGACTTGGCGGATATGGGACAAAAACTTATTGCCAAGCCCTTCTCCTTTGCTTGCCCCTTTGACAATGCCCGCAATATCCGTGAATTCAAACACGGTCGGCACCGTCCGCTTCGGCTGAAACATGTCAGTTAATACTCGAAGCCGCTCATCGGGCACTTCAACCACCCCAACGTTTGGCTCAATCGTACAAAACGGATAGTTCGCCGACTCGGCTCCGGCTTTCGTAATGGCGTTAAACAACGTCGATTTGCCGACGTTGGGCAAACCGACGATTCCTGCTGTCAATCCCATGGATTCCACTCCTCTTTTCCCGTTCGGTTATTCTTCATGCTTGACAAGCACTTTTTTCATTTTGCGGACAAATTCCTTCCGCGGCAGCAACACACTGTGAGCGCAGCCCTCACATTTAATGCGAATGTCAGCGCCTAGACGAATCACTTTCCATCGGTTCGTCCCGCACGGATGCGGTTTTTTCATTTCCACGATATCATAAAGACCAAATTCTTTTTCTTCCATCTGTCCACCTCCTCGCGATCACAGCTGTTGTTTTTGCGGCTTGGCGTCCAGCTGTTCCTCCCCGCCGCGGCGATGCAGCACAAGCCGAGGATACGGAATATCAATGCCGCGTTCATCAAGAAGCTTTTTGACTTCTTTGCGAATCGCGCGAGCCACCGCTACATGACGCATCGGCTTCGTTTCGCACGTAATGCGGAGGACCACTTCCGCCCCGGTGACGTTTTGCACGCCGAGCAACTCCGGTGCGGCGGCCATATCTTCGTATTTCTCCGGCAGCTGCGGAAGAAGCTCGCGGATCGCTTGTTCCGCCTCTTCAATATCTTCTTCATAGGCAATGCTGACGTCGACAACAGCCAAGCTGTTATGCAACGAAAAGTTCGTCACTTCGATAATGCTGCCGTTGGGCAAAATGTGCACTTCTCCCGTCCAGCTTTTAATTTTTGTCACCCGCAACCCGATTTCTTCCACGTATCCTTCAAAGTTGCCGATGCGCACATAGTCACCGACAGCAAACTGATCCTCAAAAATAATGAAAAATCCGGTAATGACATCTTTGACTAAGCTTTGCGCCCCGAAGCCGACCGCTAATCCAACGACCCCGGCCCCAGCAAGCAATCCTTTCACCGGAACACCAAATGTATCTAAAATCATTAAGAGCGCCATAAAATATAGTACGTACGTAATGACATTGTCGAGCAGGCGAACAAGCGTCGCCTCCCTCCGTTCGGAAATGCGGATCGGCGCCTTTTGCCGCACGCGAAACATATTATGGACAGCCACTTTTAACACTTTCACGGCCACGGCGCACACGAGGAAAATCAAAACGATCTTCAGCGCCCCTTTTCCTATCTCCAGCCACAGCGTTTCATCAGTCAAAAACGCCAACAGTTCATCGACCATTTTCTCGATCGCTTTCAACGTTGACAACACCTCGATCTTCTTCGTTCTGCGCTTTTTATTTTAACAAGACAGGCCATCGATGGGTAGCCCGATGTTTTCGCCATCCGCATCACTCGCGAACAAGAGCGGGAAAATAGGGGAAGAAACGTATATCATTCTTTTATTTTCCGTATACTGTTAATACTTTTGGATGGAAAGTAGGAGTGAAAGGAATGAGCATACCATCGATTTTTTTCTCTTCCAAGGAGGAAAGAGACCGCATTTTTTACGATGAGCCAGGGGCGGTATCATTGATCGCTTGGCGGATCGCCGCGCTGCTTCCGGATCCGCTCGTCCAGCCGGTCGCCATCGTTTGCATCGGCACCGATCGATCGACGGGCGATTCGCTCGGACCGTTAGTGGGCACGATGTTGAAAGAAAAGCCGTTATCCCGCTTTCATGTATACGGAACACTCGAGGAGCCGATTCACGCCGTCAATCTTGAGGAAAAAGTGGAGGCGATTCGACTGACTCACGATGAACCGTTCATGATCGCGGTGGACGCCTGCCTTGGTCGGTTGAAAAGCGTCGGCGCCATCACCGTTGCCAAAGGGCCGGTTCGCCCCGGGGCTGGAGTCAATAAACAGCTGCTTCCCGTCGGGGACGCCCATATTGCCGGGGTGGTCAATGTCAGCGGATTTATGGAATTTTTTGTCCTGCAAAATACGCGCCTTCACTTGGTCATGAACATGGCCAAAACCATTGCCAACAGCATTTACGAAGCAGAACGGTTCGTCGTTCGCAAGGAGCGGCTTGGCGCCCCTCCGCTTTCGAAAGATCGGCGGTCGTTGTGGTAAAAAAACGGTTCGGCTGTTGGAGCCCGTGCACCGCTTCGCCTAAAAGGTTGGTGAAAAATCGCTGTTTGCCTTGACCGATAGTGGAACGCGCAAACATAGAGGCTGAGGCAACAAGTCGCTTCCACTTGAGAAACGATTTGGGAAAGCGGTTGCGCGCGTCAATCACCAGCCTCCTAAAAGTCCGGTGAAAAACCGCTGATTCCCTTCATCAATGGGAAAGCGCGTGAAAAGCAGGACCGATACAACAAGGTGTTTCTCGTTGAGAAATGAGATGGCAAAGCCGTATTCACGAATGAATCACCGGACTCCTCATGATTGGCGATGGCGGACGGCCAATCCCCCTCTTTCTCAGTCTCAGCTGTTGAAAGAGGGGGGCACGCGGCTTGCCGTCCCACTACCAGAACGAAAGAAGAAAAACAGCGCCTGCCGTGACAACAATGCTCGGCAGCAAATTCGCCACACGAATGTTCGTTACCCCGAGCATATTGAGACCGATCGCCATAATCAAAATCCCTCCGGTCGCTGTCGACTCGGCGATAAAGGAATCGAGCACGCTCTTTGGCACAAACCGCTCGATTTGCGTCGCCAATAACGCGATGCTGCCCTCGTAAACCATCACCGGCAGCGCGGAAAATATGACACCGATGCCAAGCGTCGTCGTCAAAATGACGCTGGCGAACCCATCCAAAATCGATTTCGTGTAGAGGACGCTATGGTCGCCGCGCAGCCCGCTGTCCAGCGCCCCGACAATGGCCATCGCGCCGATGACAAACAATAACGTCGCGCTCACAAATCCTTGGGCGATGCTATCCCCGTTCCCGCCCACTTTTTTCTCGAGCCATCGGCCGAGCCGGTTCAGCTTTTCCTCCCAGTCCCACCACTCTCCGAGAATGCCGCCAAATACAAGGCTAATGATGACAACAAGAACCTGCTCGCTTTTCATCCCCATCTGCACGCCAAGAAGCGCCACAGCAAGTCCGATTCCTCCCATCACCGTTTCTTTGACGCGGTCGGAGATGCGGCGAAACGCCTTGCCGATCAATGCTCCAGCTACAATGCTCAGCCCATTGACGATCGTTCCTAGCAATACCATGATGAACCACTCTTTCCAACCAATTGAACATCCTCGATCATCGGCCTACTCATCAAACCGCACATCGAGCAGTTCTAATATTCTCTCTAAATCTTCCGGAGAAAAAAATTCAATTTCGATTTTTCCGCGTTTTTTCGTTTGTTTAATGGTGACGTTCGTTCCGAATTTTTCGCGCAGCAACGCTTCGCTTTCGCGAAGAAACACGCTTTTTTCTTGCTTTTTTCGCTTCAATGTTTCACGTGGAACATCGGCATTGGCCTGCTGAATCAGCTTTTCCAGCTGACGGACGTTCAGTCCTTCGCGAATCACCCGTTCCACAATCGGTTTCATTTTGCTTTTTTGCTTCAGCCCCAAAAGCGCGCGGCCATGCCCCATCGAAAGAGTGCCATCGATGAGCAGTTTTTGCACATCGGAAGGGAGGGACAACAAACGCAAATGATTGGCGATGTGCGGGCGGCTTTTCCCGACGCGGCTGGCGACTTCCTCTTGGGTCAAGTGCAGCTTGTCCATCAACATTTTATACGCCATCGCTTCTTCGATCGGGTTCAAGTCTTCACGCTGCAAGTTTTCGAGAAGCGCAAACTCCATCATTTGCTCGTCGGTCAATTCGCGAACCACCACTGGCACTGACGACAAATTCGCCTCTTTTGCCGCCCGGTAGCGCCGTTCGCCGACAACGATTTCAAACCCTTTCAGTGCGCGGCGGACGATGAGCGGCTGCAAAATGCCATGCTGCAAAATCGATTGCTTCAGCTCCTCGATCGCCTCGGGTTGAAACGTTTTCCGCGGCTGGTACGGATTCGGCCGAAGATCGTGAATGCTGACTTCCCGCACAGTTTCTTCGTTTCCGTCCATTCCGTTGAGCGGGAAGTTGTCAAACAGCGCGCCGATGCCTTTGCCAAGCCCTCTAGCCACGTTCAAGCACCTCCTTCGCTAAATCCAAATACACTTCGGCCCCCCTCGACTTGACATCGTACAAAATAATCGGTTTGCCATGGCTTGGCGCCTCGCTCAACCGCACATTCCGCGGGATGATCGTCTCGTACACTTTTTCGCGGAAATACTTTTTGACTTCTTGAATGACCTGCAAACCTAGATTTGTCCTTGCATCAAGCATCGTCAACAGAACGCCTTCAAGGCGCAAATCGTAGTTTAAATGCCGCTGCACAAGCCGGATCGTATTGAGCAGCTGGCTGAGCCCTTCCAGCGCGTAATATTCGCATTGGACCGGGATAAGGACAGAATCGGCCGCCGTCAACGCATTCAGCGTCAGCAACCCGAGCGAAGGAGGACAGTCAATAATGATAAAGTCATACTTGTCTTTTAGCGGTGCGAGCGCGTTTCGCAACCGAATTTCGCGAGAGATAACGGAAACGAGCTCAATTTCCGCACCAGCCAGCTGGATCGTTGCTGGAATGACGTATAAATTTTCGATGTCTGTCGGCCGAATGACGTCTTTCGCCTTCATGTCACCGATGATGACGTTATAAATGCATTCGTCAACATCTCCCCGTTCAATGCCGATGCCGCTTGTCGCATTTCCTTGCGGATCGGCGTCAACCAACAGCACTTTTTTTCCGAGATGGGCGAGACAAGCTGACAAGTTGACCGCTGTCGTTGTTTTTCCGACGCCACCTTTCTGGTTTGCAATAGCAATGACTTTGCCCACGATGCCACCTACCTCTATCTCTTCCTCATAAACTTTATTTTATCATGAAAAAAGGAAAATGACTTTGTTTTCTGAAAGAAAAAACCCCATCAGCCGCGCGTGATGAGGCAAACGATGACCAGTTGATTATTTTTTGGCGATGCGAATCGTAATTTGATAGTAATCGTCCAATTCTTCCTCTTCCGATTGAACGGACACCCCGCTATTTTCCACCATCGAAAGCGACTGGCGAATCGTATTAATGGCGATGCGCATATCGCGGCTGAACGCCTTGCGCTTTGGCTTCGGCTTTTGTTCCCGCGCTTCAAGCAGCTTGACGACCCGGTCTTCCGTCTGCTTGACGTTCAGTTGCTTGTCGATGATTTCCTGCAGCAACTTCAGCTGTTTTTCTTTGTCTTTCAACGCAATTAGGGCGCGCGCATGACGCTCCGTAATCGCCCGCTGCAACAGCGCTTCTTGGACTTCCTGCGGAAGTTTGAGCAGACGCAGCTTGTTGGCAATCGTCGACTGCCCTTTGCCAAGCCGCTGGGCGAGCGCTTCTTGCGTCAAATCGTGCAGTTCGATGAGCCTGGCGTACGCCATCGCCTCTTCAATCGGTGTCAACTCTTCACGCTGCAAGTTTTCAATGAGGGCGACGGAGGCGGTTTCTTTGTCATTTAAGTTTTTGATGATCGCCGGGATTTCCGTCCAGCCGAGCTTTTGCACCGCCCTCCATCTCCGTTCGCCGGCGATGATTTCAAACTGTCCGTTTCCGCATTCGCGGACGACGATCGGCTGGATGATGCCGTGCGTGCGAATCGTCAACGCCAATTCATTGATTTTTTCTTCATCAAACATCGTGCGCGGCTGAAAGCGGTTCGGGATAATGCTTTCGACCGGAATGTGGCGAACTTCTTCCCTCTCTTGTTTTTCCCCCGCTTCTTCCAGCTCTCTCTCTCCAAAACTGAACAAGCGCGAAAATGGATGCTTCATCCCCCTACACCACCTTTGGACGTACTTAGCAAAACGCTCTCTTTGCCACCCGGCACGCGCGACCTTCTCCCTAGCTGTTTCCCCGTCATGAGACACGGGACGACGGAGCCGCCTTTGCGCCGTGTCCGCCGCCGGCTACTGAATGGGCTGCTTGCTCGGCGTTCCTGGCTTGCGCGGATATTGGACCGGCGTCTTTTTCGTTTTATGAATGAAAATAATGGTCCGCTCCCCCTCCGCAAACGGCAACGCGAACGTTTCCGCCGCCGCGACTTCCCCGCCGAGCACCGCGATCGCCTTTTTTCCCTCTTTCAATTCTTCAGGCGCCGAAGCAGCCTTCATGGCGATCAATGTGCCTCCAACTTTGACAAGCGGAAGACAAAGTTCGGCAAGCACCGGCATGCGCGCTACCGCCCTAGCCGTGACAACGTCAAACGATTCGCGCATTCCCTTTTGACGAGCGAACGTCTCGGCCCGATCATGATAGAGCGCCACTCCCTCAAGTTGCAGCGCGGCGACGAGATGGTCCAAAAAACGAATGCGCTTTTGCAACGAATCGACGATCGAAACGCGCAGATGCGGAAAGCAAATTTTGAGCGGAATGCTTGGAAACCCCGCTCCAGCGCCGACATCGCACAGCGAAAGCGGCGCGGAAAAATCGTAGTAAAAGGCGGGGGAAACCGAGTCAAAAAAATGTTTCACATAGACACCGGGCTTGTCTGTAATAGCGGTCAAATTCATTTTCTCGTTCCATTCGACGAGCAGTTCGTAATAGCGCTCAAACTGCGCAAGCGCTTGGGAAGAGAGGGAAATCCCCCTCTCTTCAAGCATGGCTTGAAATTGTGTCGCCTCCATAAGCCAATCCTTTCCCTCATGTTTATTCATTCGACACGCGCGCGATTCTTCCTTGTTCCAAATACACTAATAAGATCGAAATATCGGCCGGATTGACGCCGGAAATGCGCGACGCTTGGGCGATTGAGAGCGGGCGCACTTGTTTCAGTTTTTGCCGCGCTTCGGTCGCCAGACCTTGAATGGCGTCGTAGTCGATATCTTCCGGGATTTTTTTGTTTTCCATTTTTTTGAGCCGCTCGACTTCTTGCAGCGATTTTTGAATGTAACCTTCATATTTGATTTGAATTTCGACTTGTTCCGCCACTTCTTTAGCGATCTCTTCATCGGAAGGCGCCAGTTTTTGGATGTGCTCGTACGTCATCTCCGGACGCCTGAGCAAATCAGCGGCGCGAATCCCGTCTTTCAGCTCGCTTCCGCCCGCCTGGCGGATGACTTCCTGCACCTCTGGCGTCGGTTTCATGATGACCGTTTGCAGCCGTTTTTTCTCCCGTTCGATCGCCTCTTTTTTTGCCAAAAATGCTCGGTATCTCTCTTCGGAAATCAGGCCGATCCGATACCCGAGCTCAGTGAGGCGCAAATCGGCGTTGTCGTGGCGGAGCAACAGCCGGTATTCAGCGCGCGATGTGAGCAGGCGGTACGGCTCGTTTGTCCCTTTTGTCACCAAGTCGTCGATCAAGACGCCAATATAAGCGTCCGAACGGCTTAAAATGATTTCCTCGCGGCCGAGCGCGCGGTGGGCGGCGTTAATGCCGGCCATGATGCCTTGACCCGCCGCTTCTTCGTAGCCGGATGTGCCGTTAATTTGCCCGGCGGTGTACAAATTTTTCACCAGCTTTGTTTCCAACGTCGGCCAAAGCTGTGTCGGCACGATGGCATCGTACTCGATCGCATAGCCGGCCCGCATGAGCTGCGCTTTCTCGAGCCCTGGGATCGTCTCAAGCAGCTTGCGTTGGATATGTTCCGGCAAGCTTGTCGACAACCCTTGCACGTAGACTTCTTCCGTTTCCCGCCCTTCCGGTTCGAGGAAAATCTGGTGACGAGGCTTGTCGTGGAACCGAACGACTTTATCTTCGATCGACGGGCAATAGCGCGGCCCGGTTCCTTTGATCATGCCGGAGTACATCGGCGACAAATGCAAATTTTCATCAATGATGCGGTGCGTTTCCTCTGTCGTGTACGTCAGCCAGCACGGCAGCTGATCGGTGATGTAAGTTGTCGTCTCGTACGAAAACGCCCGCGGCTCTTCGTCTCCCGGCTGAATTTCTGTTTTGCTGTAGTCGATCGTCCGGCTGTTGACGCGCGGCGGCGTGCCCGTTTTGAAGCGGACGAGCTCGAACCCAAGCTCTTCTAAATGCTCGGACAGCTTGATCGACGGCTGCTGGTTGTTCGGTCCGCTTGAGTATTTAATGTCACCAATAATAATTTCTCCGCGCAAAAACGTCCCGGTTGTGATGACGACGGCCTTCGCGTAATAATGAGCGCCCGTTTGGGTGATGACGCCTTTGCAGACGCCGTCTTCAACGATGAGCCGCTCGACTTTCCCTTGCAGCAACGTCAAATTTTCCTGATTTTCGAGCGTTTTCTTCATTTCCCGCTGGTACAGCACTTTGTCAGCCTGGGCCCGCAGCGCGCGGACAGCCGGACCTTTGCCCGTGTTTAACATCCTCATCTGGATATACGTTTTGTCAATGTTTTTCGCCATTTCCCCGCCGAGAGCGTCGATTTCGCGCACGACGATCCCTTTCGCCGGGCCGCCGATCGACGGGTTGCACGGCATAAACGCAATCATATCGAGGTTGAGCGTAATGACGAGCGTTTTTGCCCCGATGCGCGCCGAAGCAAGCGCCGCTTCGCAGCCAGCATGGCCGGCGCCGATGACGATGACGTCATACGTTCCTCCGTGATACTCCATTTCGTTTCCTCCTTGCTTATTTTCCTAAACAAAATTGGGCAAACAGCTGATCAATCAAACTTTCGTTTACTGTATCGCCAACGATTTCGCCAAGCAGCTCCCACGCCCGGCGCAAATCGATTTGAACAAGATCGACCGGCATGCCGGCGTCAATGCCGGAAAGCGCATCATCGACCGCCTGCTTCGCTTGTTCAAGCAGCGCGATATGGCGGGAGTTTGATACATAGGTCAAGTCGCCCGCCTCAAGTTCGCCGCCGAAAAACAGATCGGCGATGGCTTTTTCCAATTCATCGATTCCCTGTTCATGAAGCAATGAAGCCGTCACGATCGGTCGGCCGGCCGCCAATTTCTCGACCCGTTCCATATCCATTCGTCTCGGCAAATCGGTTTTGTTGACGATGATGATCGCGTCCATCCCTTCAATCATCGCAAACAGCCGCTCATCCTCTTCCGTCAGCGGCTCATGGTTGTTCAGAACGAGCAAAACGAAATCAGCCCGCTTCAGCATTTGCCGCGAACGCTCAACACCGATTCGCTCCACGACATCTTCCGTTTCGCGAATGCCGGCCGTATCAATCAAGCGGAGCGGTACGCCGCGGACGTTGACATATTCTTCAATCACATCGCGCGTCGTCCCTGGAATGTCGGTAACGATCGCCCGGTTTTCATGGGCGAGCGCATTTAACAGCGATGATTTTCCGACGTTCGGCCGCCCGATAATGACCGTTGCCAAGCCTTCGCGCAAAATTTTCCCTTGATTGGCGGTCGACAGCAGCTTTTCAATCTGTCCGCGCACATATTGCGCCTTTTCTTTGAGCAGGCGCGGCGTCATCTCTTCGACATCATCGTATTCTGGATAGTCGATGTTGACTTCAACGTGCGCCAACGTTTCTAAAATGGTCTGCCGCAATTCGCCGATTAATTTCGACAACCGCCCTTCCATTTGCTGCAAAGCAACGTTCATGGCGCGATCCGTTTTGGCGCGGATCAAGTCGATGACTGCCTCCGCTTGGGATAAGTCGATGCGCCCGTTTAAAAACGCCCGCTTCGTAAACTCCCCCGGTTCAGCAAGGCGCGCCCCATTAACCAGCGCCAACCGCAGCACCCGGTTGACGGAAACAAACCCGCCATGGCAGTTAATCTCCACGACATCTTCACGGGTGAACGTCTTGGGGGCCCGCATCACCGACACCATCACCTCTTCAACGATTTGGCCGCTCTTCGGATCGACGATATGCCCATAATGGATCGTATGCGTCGGGACCTCTTTGAGCCGTTTCCCGCTCGGACTGCGAAAGAGCCGGTCGGCGATCTCCACCGCCTCATCGCCGCTCAATCGGACGATCGCGATCGCTCCTTCTCCCATCGGCGTCGAAATGGCGGCAATCGTATCAAATTCTGTCATGGCTCGTTCACCTCGCTTTTTCCCTGTCTTTTCTATATCCACAGCCCGTTTCCGCTGTCGCTTTCCGTGTGCATCGTTGCTCAGTTCAATTTTAACTTATCCACATGTGAATAACAATATGGCATGCTCATGTTGAAAAAAGACCATATGTGCGGCCGCGGTTTTGTTTCAAACCATCCTTTCCGCTGCCAGCGCCACCACGACAACAAAAAAAGGCCTTCCTCTCCTCATTCAGAGAGGGGCCTCTTTCGTCGGCGCTTTCGTTTCCATCGCCGGGGCCACGACGATTGATCGATGCGGATCGACCCCGACCGAATAAGTGGAGACCCGCTTATGGCGGGCCAGCGCGGCGTGAATAATTTTTCGCTCATGCGCCGGCAGCGGTTCGAGCCGGATTTCCTTTCCCGTTTTCACCACCTGAGCCGCCAGCTTGTTCGCGAGCTCGATGAGCGCTTTTTCTCTCCGCTCTCGGTAATGTTCAACATCGACGACAATGGACACATATTCATCGGCATAGCGGTTGGCGACGAGCTGCGCCAAAAACTGGAGCGCATTCAACGTTTGTCCATGTTTGCCGATCAGCAGTCCGACCGGTCCCCCGTGAACGTGAAGCGTCGCTTGTTTGCCGCGCCGCACAACTTCAATGCTTGCCCCTTCCGCTCCCATCTGCGCCATCACCCGTTCGAGAAAGCGCACCGCTTCCTCGATGGGATCGACCTTCAACACCGCCTTCACCACTGCCGGACGGCCGCCAAACAAGCCGAACCAGCCTCTTTTTCCTTCATCAAGCACGACGATGTCGACGCGCTCCCGAGGTGCACCGAGCTGGGCAAGCGCCAACCGCACCGCCTCTTCGGCCGTTGCCGCAGTCGCGGTGACTTCTTTCACTTTTTCGCTCCTCCTGAATGGGCAGAAACGTTCGGCCCTTTAATGAAATACGTTTGCACAATAGAGAAAAGATTTCCGACGACCCAGTAAAGCGACAAAGCAGCTGGAAAATTGACGGCAAAAATGACGATCATGATCGGCATCACCCAAAGCATCATCGCCATTTGCGGATTTTGCTGAGCGGAGCCAGCCATCATGATTTTTTGCTGAATGAACGTCGTCACCCCGGCGATGACCGGCAAAATATAGTACGGGTCTTTTTCGCCAAGGTCAAACCAGAGAAAATTGTGCTGCGCAATCTCTCTCGTTCGCATGATGGCGTGATAGAAACCGATTAAAATCGGCATTTGAATCAAAATAGGAAGGCAACCAGCCATCGGGTTGACGCCGTGCTTTTGGAACAAAAGCATCATCTCTTGCTGGAGTTTTTGCTGGGTTTGGGCGTCTTTCGAGCTGTATTTTTTGCGCAGCGCCTCCATCTCAGGCTGAAGCGCTTGCATGGCCTTGGCATTGCGCGTCTGCTGGATCATCAGCGGCAAAATCAACAAGCGAATCAACACCGTGACGACGATGATCGACAACCCAAAGCTTCCACCAAGCAACCCGGCGACATGTTTGATCAGCCAAGAAAGCGGATAAACGATATACTCATTCCAAAACCCTTTGCTCTCCGGAGTGATCGGTTTGTTGATTTCCGTGCACCCCGCCAAGACAGCCATCAATGCACAACCTAAGACTATCCATACAATTCGCCTTTTCACCTTCTTTTTCCTCCCATATGTACGAGTTCACGTCTGTATTTTACCATCTTTTTTGGCTAGATGGGGCATCGTGTCAAACCGAGGGCCGCGACTTTGTCCCATTTTTCAGCGCGCCAGCTTTCCTAAGCACATGAATGAAACTTTTTTTCACTTCCGTGTAACTCATCTCTGAAACGGGCTGTCTAGCGATGACGACATAGTCCTTGCCGGGGACGATTTCCTCTTTCAACTCGAGGAAACATTGGCGGATGTAGCGCTTGATCCGGTTTCGGGTGACGGCCTTGCCCAGCTTTTTGCTTACGGAAAGCCCAATGCGGAAATAAGGCTGCCCCGGGCGGTCAAGCGTGTAGACAACAAACTGGCGGTTGGCTGTCGAAACCCCTCGCTGAAACACTTCTTGGAATTCATCGTTTTTCTTGATTCGATGCTTTTTTTTCATTTTCCGTAAACACTCCATTTGCCCTCATTTCCAGGCGACCAATCACCACGTGAGAAAAAAGACCACTGAAACTTCAGTGGCCTATTATGCAGACAATACTTTTCTTCCTTTGCGGCGGCGGCGCGCCAGCACTTTTCTCCCGTTTTTCGTGCTCATGCGGGCGCGAAATCCGTGCACTTTGCTGCGTTTCCGTCTATTTGGTTGGTACGTCCGTTTCATCTATGACACCTCCCTAGGGAATAACTGTTACGGGCAGTCTTTCTCATTATATTGAACAATCTCAGCAAATGTCAACTGCCTCTTTGTTTCGCTCCTTCGACGCAACGATGTGGATAAAATTTCGCCACCAAAGTAACAATTCACAACATTTATCGACATTTTTTTCACATCTTCACCCGTGTGGATAACGAAATTTGCACAGTCTGTCCGTTTTGTGGATAAGCAAAAAAGCCGTTGCAACAACTTGTTTTATTTGCTATTATTATTGTGTTTTCACTATGGACAACTGTGTGGATAAAGAAAGATATCCACATTCTGTGGATAGGTTGTGGATAGTATTTTTCACAGGCTGTTGATCGTTTTGTCCACAGGTGGTGGATTTTGTCGAAAAGCCGCCTTTTTTCCTTAATATTGTTTTTTCCACAAACTTATTTTCTTAACCAAATGATCATCCGCTAACCAAGGGAGGGGCAACGGGTGGAAAATATCCATGACTTATGGAATCGCGTGCTCGCGGAAATCGAGCAGAAAATTAGCAAGCCGAGCTTTGAGACTTGGCTCAAATCAACGAAGGCCCACTCTTTGCGAGGTGACACGCTCGTCATCGTAGCCCCGAACGAGTTTGCTAGAGATTGGCTTGACTCCCGCTACTCCCATTTGATTGCCGAAACAATCTATGCCATTACCGGCGAAGAGCTGGCCGTCAAATTTATCATTCCGCCTAACCAAGGCGACGAAGACGCCGAATTTCAGGCGGCAGCGAAAAAACAGCGCAAGCCATACGAAGAGACGAACGATTTCCCGCAGAGCATGCTAAATCCGAAGTACACCTTCGATACGTTTGTCATCGGCTCCGGCAACCGATTTGCGCACGCCGCTTCCCTAGCCGTCGCCGAAGCCCCGGCGAAAGCGTACAATCCGCTGTTCATCTACGGCGGTGTCGGGCTAGGGAAAACGCATCTCATGCACGCCATCGGCCATTACGTCATCGAACATAATCCGTCAGCGAAAGTCGTCTACTTATCTTCGGAAAAGTTCACGAACGAGTTTATCAACGCCATCCGCGACAACCGTCCTGATGACTTTCGCAACAAGTATCGAAACGTCGACGTTCTGTTAATCGATGATATTCAATTTTTGGCGGGAAAAGAACAAACGCAGGAAGAGTTTTTCCATACGTTCAATACGCTTCATGAAGAAAGCAAGCAAATCGTCATCTCGAGCGACCGGCCTCCAAAAGAGATCCCAACGCTTGAGGACCGTTTGCGTTCGCGCTTTGAGTGGGGATTGATCACAGACATCACGCCGCCTGATTTGGAAACGCGAATCGCTATTCTCCGGAAAAAAGCGAAGGCAGAGGGATTTGATATCCCAAATGAAGTGATGCTCTACATCGCCAACCAAATCGATTCAAACATCCGCGAGCTGGAAGGGGCGCTCATTCGCGTCGTCGCCTATTCCTCGCTCATTAATAAAGAAATCACCGCCGATCTAGCAGCTGAGGCGCTCAAGGACATCATTCCGAGCGCGAAGCCGAAGGTCATCACGATTCAAGACATTCAGCGCGTCGTCGGCCAACACTTCAACATTAAGCTTGACGATTTCAAAGCTAAAAAACGAACCAAATCGGTCGCGTTTCCCCGGCAGATCGCCATGTATCTCTCCCGTGAGCTGACCGACTGTTCGCTGCCGAAAATCGGCGACGAATTCGGCGGCCGCGACCATACGACGGTCATTCACGCCCATGAAAAAATAACGAAGCTTTTGCAAACGGACACGCAGCTGCAAAAACATATTCAAGAGATTCAAGAAAAGCTGAAGCAATTGTGAATAACAGTCGCTGTCTTACGCACAGCTTATCCACATGTGGACAGGCTGTGCTTGCTCGTCTTTATTTGTTTATCCACATACCAACAAGCCATACGACTAGTACTATGATCTTTGTTTTTATATCTTTATAATTTATTTCCGAAGACATTCCAAATGGGGAGGAACAACAGCGTGAACATTTCCATTGACCGCGAAGCGCTCGTCAAAAGCGTTCAAGATGTGATGAAAGCCGTATCGACAAGAACGACGATCCCGATTTTGACCGGGATTAAACTGACAGCCTCGGCTCGCGGAGTCACCTTAACCGGAAGCGACTCGGACATCTCCATTGAATCGTTTATTCCGCTCGAAAAAGAAGGACGGCTGCTGGTGGATGTAAAGAGGCCGGGAAGCATCGTCTTGCAGGCGCGCTTTTTCTCTGAAATCGTGAAAAAGCTGCCGCAGCAAACGGTGGAAATCGAAACGGAAGACAGCTTTTTAACCGTGATTCGCTCAGGGCACTCCGAATTCCGTCTCAACGGATTTAACGCCGATGAGTACCCGCGCTTGCCGCAAATCGAGGAAGAACACGCCTTTCAAATTCCGGCTGATTTGCTGAAGGCGGTGATCCGCCAAACGGTATTTGCCGTCTCAACATCGGAAACGCGCCCCATCTTGACAGGTGTCAACTGGAAAATAGAAGATGGTGAACTCGTCTGCACCGCTACCGACAGTCACCGTCTGGCAATGCGCAAAGTCAAAATCGGCATTGAAAGCGATTGGGCGTATAACGTCGTCATTCCTGGAAAAAGTCTGAATGAATTGAGCAAAATTTTAGATGATGGCAACCATCCGATCGATATTGTCATCACGGCCAATCAAGTGCTGTTTAAGGCGGAGCATCTTCTGTTTTTCTCACGCCTGCTCGACGGGAACTATCCGGAGACAGCCCGCTTAATCCCGACGGACAGCAAAACAACGGTGACCGTCAATGCCAAGGAGTTTTTGCAGGCGATCGACCGCGCCTCCTTGCTAGCAAGAGAAGGGCGAAACAACGTGGTGAAACTGGCGACGCTCTCAGGAGAGAGGTTGGAAATTTCCTCAGTTTCCCCGGAGATTGGAAAAGTAACAGAACAGCTGAAAGCCGAATCGCTTGAAGGCGAAGAGTTGAACATTTCATTCAGCGCCAAATATATGATGGACGCGTTGCGCGCGCTTGATGGCACCGACATTCAAATCAGCTTCACCGGGGCGATGCGGCCGTTTGTCTTGCGCCCGCTCCACAGCGACTCCATGCTTCAGCTCATCCTGCCGGTCAGAACGTATTGAAGCCGATCCGCTTTGGCGCGTCTGATGGCTAAGGCTGACTTGAATGCCATCAGGCGTTCATTCAATGAGGGAGAGCCACCGCTTTTCTCCCTTTCATCGGGTTTCTTTGCGAACGAACGAATTTTTCGGTAAAATAAAAGAATAGGCAGTTTGTAACGAAAGCGAGCGATGAACGGATGGAACGACAAGTCGCCATTAAGACGGAGACGATTACGCTAGGGCAGATGCTAAAGTTGGCGCATGTGATTGACACCGGCGGCGCAGCCAAATGGTTTTTGCAGGAACATGACGTGCTGGTGAACGGGGAACGGGAAAACCGGCGCGGGCGGAAGTTAAAAGAAGGCGACCGGGTCGAGATCAAAGAGGTCGGCGCGTTTGTCATCGTAAAAGCGGAGTAGGTGAAGGCCGGGTGTTTTTAACCGACTTAGCGTTGACGAACTACCGCAATTATGAGCGGGAAACGATGCGTTTCGATCAAGGGGTAAACATTATTTTGGGGGAAAACGCCCAAGGAAAAACGAATATGATGGAGGCTATTTACGTTTTGGCGATGGCCAAATCGCATCGCACGTCCAACGATAAAGACCTTATTCGTTGGAATGAAGAGTATGCTAAAATAGAGGGGAAAGCAGAGAAACGCAACGGATCGTTGTCGCTCGAACTGTTGATCTCCAAAAAAGGGAAACGAGCCAAATGCAATCACATTGAGCAGCAGCGGCTCAGTCAATATGTCGGCCATTTAAATGTCGTCATGTTCGCCCCGGAAGACTTGAATTTAGTCAAAGGAAGCCCGCAAGTGCGGCGCCGGTTTATCGATATGGAAATCGGGCAGATTTCGCCCGTTTATATACACGATTTAAGCCAGTACCAGAAGTTGTTGCAGCAGCGCAATCATTGCCTGAAAATGATGCAGACCCGCGAGCGGAGCGACGAGGCGGTGCTTGACGTCCTAACCGAACAGCTTGTTTGGCTGGCGGCCAAAATTACGTTGCGACGCCGCCAGTTTTTGTCGTTGCTTGAGCAGTGGGCGGCTCCCATCCATCGCGAAATCAGCCGTGGGGCCGAACAGCTCCACATTCGCTATGAACCGTCGGTCGACGTATCAGACAAGGCGGAATTGTCGAGAATAGTAGAAGCATACAGAGAAACGTTCGCCGCCGTAAAGGAGCGAGAAGTTCAACGAGGGACGACCTTGGTCGGCCCCCACCGCGATGAGGTGGCGTTTTGGGTGAACGGAAAAAATGTACAAACTTTCGGTTCACAAGGACAACAGCGCACGACAGCGCTGGCAGTCAAATTGGCAGAAATTGAGCTCATCTTTTCCGAGTTAGGCGATTACCCCATTTTATTGCTTGATGATGTATTGTCGGAGCTGGACGACTTTCGGCAAACCCACCTCCTTGATGCCATCCGGAAAAAAGTGCAAACTTTTGTCACAACGACAAGCATCGACGGCATTAACCACGATGTGATTCAAGAAGCGGCGATTTATCGAGTCCATTCCGGTTCGGTCATCGCTCCTTCTTGATCGTGATTGAACGTTTGCAAAGAAAGCGTAGGTGATCAGGCATGACCATGGAACAGCGAGTCGAGGCGTACGATGCAAGTCAAATTCAAGTGCTTGAAGGCCTTGAAGCCGTCCGCAAGCGCCCGGGAATGTATATCGGATCAACGGGATCAAAAGGGCTGCACCACCTCGTTTGGGAAATCGTCGACAACAGCATCGACGAAGCGCTGGCAGGCTATTGCACGACCATTGATGTGACGATCGGCAAAGACAACAGCATCACCGTCGCCGACAATGGACGCGGCATCCCGGTTGACATTCATGAAGCGACTGGCCGCCCGGCTGTTGAAGTCATTATGACCGTTCTGCATGCCGGCGGGAAGTTTGGCGGAGGGGGTTATAAAGTATCCGGCGGCTTGCACGGGGTTGGCGCTTCCGTCGTCAACGCCCTGTCGGAGTGGCTCGAAGTGTACGTGTATCGCGATGGAAACATCCATTATCAGCGGTACGAGCGGGGAGAGCCTTGCACCGACTTGCAAATCATCGGCGAAACGGACCGAACCGGGACAACGACTCGCTTTAAGCCGGACCCAGAGATTTTTACCGAAACGATTGAGTTCGATTACGAAACGCTGGCCGCCCGGTTGCGCGAGCTCGCCTTTTTAAATCGCGGCTTGAAAATCACGTTGACCGATGAACGGGTTGACAACCGGAGAAACGAATATGTTTATGAAGGCGGCATTCGCTCCTATGTCCAGCATTTGAATCGGACGCGCGAAGTGCTGCATGAGGAGCCGATTTATATCGCCGGCGAGCGGGACGGCATTGCAGTTGAAATCGCCTTGCAGTACAACGACGGGTACACGAGCAACATCTATTCGTTCGTCAACAACATTCATACGCATGAAGGCGGCACGCATGAATCCGGCTTTAAAATGGCGCTGACGCGCATTATCAACGACTATGCCCGCAAGCAACAATTGGTGAAAGACAACGATGCCAATTTAACCGGTGAGGATGTGCGTGAAGGATTGACCGCCATCGTGTCGATCAAACACCCGTCTCCGCAATTTGAAGGGCAGACGAAAACGAAGCTCGGTAACAGCGATGCCCGTACGGTGACCGATGCGATTTTTTCCGAACAGTTTGAAACGTTTTTGCTGGAAAACCCGACAATCGCCCGCAAGATTGTGGAAAAAAGCATGATGGCAGCGCGCGCCCGGCTGGCGGCGAAAAAAGCGCGCGAGTTGACGCGGCGCAAAAGCGCGCTCGAAATTTCCAATTTGCCGGGGAAATTGGCCGACTGTTCATCGCGAGATCCAGCGATCAGCGAGCTGTACGTCGTTGAGGGCGACTCGGCGGGCGGATCAGCGAAACAAGGGCGTGACCGCCATTTTCAAGCCATTTTGCCGCTGCGCGGGAAAATTCTTAACGTGGAAAAAGCACGCTTGGACAAAATTTTGTCAAACAATGAGGTGCGGGCGATTATTACGGCGCTTGGCACGGGCATTGGCGAAGATTTTGACATCTCGAAAGCCCGTTATCATAAAGTCATTATCATGACCGACGCGGACGTTGACGGCGCTCACATCCGCACGCTCCTTTTGACGTTCTTTTACCGCTATATGCGTCAATTGATTGAACAAGGCTATATTTATATTGCCCAGCCTCCGCTCTATAAAATCGAGCAGGGAAAACAAGTCCGTTACGCTTACAACGACCGTCAGCTTGAACAAATTCTCGCCGCGTTGCCCGATCAGCCCAAACCGACGATTCAGCGCTACAAAGGATTGGGCGAGATGAATCCGGAACAGCTTTGGGAAACGACGATGAATCCAGAGACGAGAACACTGCTGCAAGTAAGTTTGCAGGACGCCATCGATGCGGACGAAACGTTTGAAATTTTAATGGGCGATAAAGTCGAACCGCGCCGCCAGTTTATCGAAGAAAACGCGCGTTACGTGAAAAACTTAGATATCTAGGAGGCCGGTGAAAAACCGCTGATCCCCTTCATCAATGGGAGAGTGATTGAAAAGCAGGCCCGATACAACAAGGTTTTTCTAATTGAGAAATGACATGGTAAAGCCGTATACGCCATTAAATCACAACCTTCTAGGAGGGTCGGTGAACGTCACATCATTGGAGTCCGTTTTAAAGCTGATCCATCTGATTTTTTGTAGGCTTTGAACTGAGAGGAAGACAGCCCCCTTCCCGCTTCGTGACGCCGCTGGGTGTCCTCGCATGCGCAGGTGGACTGACGCCACCCGTCTGTCGCCGGCCAGTCGGATCGGAGGAGGGTTTTAAGGGAGGTTTGAAGAATGGCAGAACATGAACAACCGCGCATTCGCGAAGTCAATATCAGCCAAGAGATGCGCTCCTCGTTTCTCGACTATGCGATGAGCGTCATCGTTTCCCGCGCGTTGCCGGATGTGCGCGACGGCTTGAAACCGGTGCACCGCCGCATTTTGTACGCCATGCATGATCTTGGAATGACCGCCGATAAACCGTACAAAAAATCAGCTCGCATCGTCGGCGAAGTGATCGGGAAATACCATCCGCACGGGGATGCCGCCGTGTATGATACGATGGTGCGCATGGCGCAAGATTTCAACTACCGCTACATGCTTGTTGACGGCCATGGGAACTTTGGATCGATCGACGGCGACGCTGCCGCCGCCATGCGCTATACGGAAGCGCGCATGGCGAAAATCGCGATGGAATTGCTTCGTGATATCAATAAAGATACGATTGACTACCAAGACAACTATGATGGCTCGGAAAAAGAGCCGGTCGTGCTGCCGTCCCGATTTCCGAATTTATTGGTCAACGGCTCATCGGGCATTGCGGTTGGAATGGCGACGAACATTCCGCCCCATCAGCTCGGTGAAGTGATCGATGCGTTGCTGGCGCTAAGCCGAAACCCAGAGATGACGGTTGCCGACTTGATGAAATACATCCCGGGCCCCGATTTTCCGACCGCCGGACAAATTATCGGCCGCAGCGGCATCCGCAAAGCGTATGAAACCGGCCGCGGTTCGATTACGCTGCGCGCCAAGGCCGAAATTGAACAGCAGCCGAACGGCAAAGAAACGATCATTGTGAGCGAACTTCCTTACCAAGTGAACAAAGCGAAGCTGATTGAGCGGATCGCCGAACTGGTCCGTGAGAAAAAAATTGACGGGATCACTGATTTGCGCGATGAATCGGACCGGAGCGGCATGCGCATTGTCATCGAGGTGCGGCGCGATGCGAACGCCAAAGTCGTGCTGAACAATTTGTACAAACATACCGCGCTGCAAACGAGCTTTGGGATTAATATGCTCGCTTTGGTGAACGGCGAGCCGAAAGTGCTGAACTTAAAAGAATGTTTGGAGCATTATTTAAACCATCAAAAGACAGTGATTCGCCGACGGACGGCATTTGAACTGCAAAAAGCCGAAGCGCGCGCTCACATTTTAGAAGGTTTGCGCACGGCTCTCGATCATTTGGATGAAGTGATTGATCTCATCCGCCGTTCGCAGACGACAGAAGCGGCGCGCCAAGGATTGATGGAGCGGTTTTCCCTCAGCGAGCGGCAGGCGCAGGCGATTTTGGATATGCGTTTGCAGCGGCTGACCGGCCTCGAGCGGGAAAAAATTGAACAAGAATATCAAGAGCTTGTCCGCTTGATCGCTGAGCTGAAAGCGGTGCTCGCCGATGAAGAAAAAGTGTTGCAAATCATCCGTGAGGAATTGAGCGAAATCAAGGAGCGGTTTAATGATGAGCGGCGTACGGAAATCGTGGCAGGAGCCGTCGAACAGTTTGATGACGAAGACTTGATTCCGCACGAGCGCGTCGTCATTACCCTCACCCATAAAGGCTACATTAAGCGTCTGCCTTTATCGACGTACCGGAGCCAAAAGCGCGGCGGTCGGGGTGTGCAAGGAATGAACACAGCGGAAGATGATTTTGTCGAACACTTGCTGATTACATCGACTCATGACACTGTCCTATTTTTCACGAACAAAGGGAAAGTATATCAGGCGAAAGGCTACGAAATTCCAGAGTTCGGACGAACTGCCAAAGGGCTTCCGATCGTGAATTTGCTCGAACTTGAAAAAGGTGAATGGATCAACGCCATGATCCCGATCGAGGAGTTTGACAACGAGCGTTACCTCGTGTTTGCAACGAAACAGGGGATCGCGAAACGCTCTTCGCTCTCCGCGTTTGCCCATATTCGCAACAATGGGTTGATCGCTATTCATTTGCGTGAAGGCGATGAACTCATTTCGGTCCGATTGACAGACGGTCAAAAGCATGTAATTGTCGGCACGAAAAATGGTCTGCTCATTCGCTTTCCGGAAACCGACGTGCGGGCCATGGGACGCAGCGCGACTGGAGTTAAAGCGATCACGCTTGACGACAACGACGAAGTAGTCGGGATGGAGATTTTGGAAGATCACCATGACGTGCTTGTCGTCACGAAAAAAGGATTCGGCAAGCGCACTCCGGCTTCGGAATACCGCGTGCAAAGCCGCGGTGGCAAAGGATTGAAAACATGCAATGTCACACCAAAAAATGGCCCGGTTGTTGCGGTGACGACTGTCGTCGGCAACGAAGATTTAATGGTCATTACGACAGGCGGCGTGCTCATTCGTATGGCGGTCAGTGACATTTCCCGCACAGGGAGAATCGCTCAAGGCGTAAAACTTATCCGCCTTTCTGGCGATGATGAGCATGAATGTGTAGCCACTGTGGCGAAAGTGCCTGAAGAAGAAAAAGAAGACGGACATCTCGCCTAATGGGGGACGACGCTCTGCTGCAACGGACAGGGAGCGTCGGTTTTTATGTCGAAACGCTGTCCATGCACCCAAAGTCATGTTACGATAAAAGATATAAGAGAAGGGAGGAACAAACTGATGGTTCGCGTAAACCGTTCCCGGCTTCGTGAAGGATGCGTGCTTGCCGATGATGTGCTTGGCCCGACCAAGCGGCCCATTATCCCGAAAAATACGATCATCACGGAGCCGTTGCTGCACGTGCTTGAAAAGTTTCTCATTGACGAGGTGGAAATCGAGCCGGTTCTCGCCAATGGTGAGCCGTTTTTTGAAGAAGATGTCATCGGGACGACGGCTCATCGACAGCCCATTTCCTCGTATTTGCAGGCGGTCCAACGATATAAACAGCTGTTTCAATCATGGCAATCGGGACTGCCGATTGAAATCAGGGAAATCCGCGAGTTGATCATTCCGCTTTTAGAGCAAATGGCGCACGCGAAGCACGATTTGCTCACAGTTCGTCATTATGCGTCCAAGGACGATTATCTTTATCATCACGCTGTCAGTGTAGGAGTGATCGCTGGTTTGCTGGCAATGGAGCTCGGATACAGCGAAGGGGAATGTTATCAAGTTGCTCTTGCCGGCGCGCTAGCAGACTGCGGAATGGCGAAAGTCAGCAAACAGGTTTTATGGAAATCGTCCGCTCTTACCGAGGCTGAATTTAACGAGGTGAAACAACATCCGATTTTCGGTTATCGCATGGTACAAAAAATCCCGGCCTTAACTCATGGAGCCAAACTCGCGGTGTTGCAACATCATGAACGAAAGGATGGCAGCGGTTACCCGCTTGGCGTTCAAGCAGAAAAAATTCATCCGTACAGCCTGATTGTGGCTGTCGCCGATGTATTTCATGCCATGACTTCAGAACGGCTATACCGCCGGAAACAATCACCGTTTCGGGCGATTGAAACGATTTGGCGAGAACAACCTAGCAAACTGGACGCCCAAGCTGTCGCCGCGTTGATCAACGGCCTCATTGGGCTGCAAAAGGGCACGATTGTCCGGCTTTCTGACGGCCAGCGGGCCGAAGTAATATCTGCTCGCTCTGACGATCCTGTCCGACCGATTGTCAAAATCATTGAAACGGGACAGTTGCTTCCATTGAATCAACGGCGCGATCTATTTATCGATGAGATCCTATAAAAACCGTCATTCCAAAAAATTTTGTTGCAAAAATGAAAGAGACGTGATACAATCAAATCTGCTTGCAACGATAAAAAAGAAAAAAGCGTTGACTTTTGATCGCTTTTTTGTTATTATGTAATAGCTGTCTTTATTCGTAATCATGCTCCTTGAAAACTAAACAAAACCCAAGCGCCAATACGAAAAGCGGAGGCCGCTCGCTTATCGGCGAAACGCGCTGGAGGGCCTGCGAGGAGGCTGTTGCCGCCGCAGCAGGGCCGAAGCGTCGCGAGCCGATAGCGGCCGAAGCTAGACCATACGAAAAGCGGAGGCCGCTTGACACGTTTGGTGTCGGCGCCGAAGCTTACAAAGCCAATCCACTTTCATTGGAGAGTTTGATCCTGGCTCAGGACGAACGCTGGCGGCGTGCCTAATACATGCAAGTCGAGCGGACCGAATGAG
>NZ_LQYX01000029.1:32943-64223 GCF_001587475.1 Geobacillus sp. B4113_201601 | reverse complement strand
TTTCTTATTTTTTTTTGCGAAAAAAAGGAGGGTGTCCGAAAAGCGAACGCTATGCGAACACTTTTGGGACACCCTCATTTCTTCAACAAAGCTGGATGCACGAAGTATTGAGGGGCAATGTTTTCGAAGTTCTTGTAATTAAAGTTCTTCCAGTTGATTTTATCAGCTGTTGCACGATCCAGCCCAACCTTTAAAACAGTATGAGTCAGTCAAGACTTTGTGGAGAACATTTTTTCGGTCTACTACGGGCGTTGTCAATCACCGGTTCGAACAAAAGTTCGCAACCCTCGTCGGGGATCCTTCCTGAACGTCACCCACAAATATTTTGCTCACACATGCGGAGAGGGGGAATTTTTCCAAAAAACGAACTCCCCGCCACCTAGGCTTCGCTTAGAGATGGAAGGCTTCAGGCGACTTGTGCGTGTTCGCCGAACGGTCAGCCACACACAAGAGCCCTTTGTGCTTTCCTTCGCTCCGCAGGCGTCCGTTCTACCAATAGATGACCACATCCGTCGGCGATCGCCAACCGACCTTCATCTCCTACACATCGGGCGTTGCCCTGTACATTCCTTGAGGCAAGAGATTTCTGCAAGAAATTACCTTAAAAGACCGAGCCGGTCAACACCTAAGCTTGTCCATCCTTTAATCTTATCCTGCCTGAACAAAACTGTGATGATTCAATTCAAGTGCTTTGGCTGTAGACGCCTGCACTTGCCGCAGCAGCGGTTCATTGTTCATCAGCGATTGGCCATAGGAAGGAATCATCTCCTTCACTTTCCGCCCCCACTCGCTCATCCGATCGGGGAAGCATTTTTCAATGACTTCCAGCATGACATGAACCGCCGTCGATGCGCCCGGCGACGCGCCAAGCAGCGCCGCGATCGAACCGTCAGCCGCATGGACGACCTCGGTGCCGAACTGCAATGTCCCTTTGCCGCCGGATTCCGTGTCTTTGATCACCTGTACTCGTTGTCCGGCCACGATGATCTCCCACTCGTCGCTTTGCGCGGTCGGCACAAATTCGCGCAGCTCTTGCATGCGCTGTTCTTTGGACAACAGCACTTGCTGGATCAAATAGCTCGTCAAAGCCATATTTTTCACGCCCGCCGCTATCATCGTCAACACGTTATGCGGCTTGACCGAAGTAAACAGGTCGAGCATCGAGCCGTTTTTCAAAAACTTCGGCGAAAAACCGGCAAACGGCCCAAACAGCAGCATCTTCTGATTGTCGATAAACCGCGTGTCCAAATGCGGAACCGACATCGGCGGCGCACCGACTTTCGCTTTGCCGTACACTTTCGCATGATGCTTTTCCACCACTTCCGGGTTGTTGCACACCATAAACAGCCCGCTGACCGGAAAACCGCCAATGCCTTTTCCTTCTGGAATGCCGGACTTTTGCAACAAGTGAAGGCTGCCTCCCCCGGCGCCGATGAAAACGAACTTCGCTGCATGCCGTTCGACAACACCGCTGTCCAAATTCCGCACTTTCAGCTCCCATAAACCATCGCTTGTCTGTTTGATATCTTCCACATGATGGCGGTAATGAATCTCCACGTTTTTCCGTTTTAAATGTTCAAACAGCTCGCGCGTCAACGCTCCAAAGTTCACATCCGTCCCTGATTCGATTCGCGTCGCCGCCAGCGGCTCCGTCACTGTCCGATCTTCCATCATGAGCGGCACCCATTCGGCCAGCTTTTTCGGGTCATCGGAAAATTCCATGCCTTTAAACAGCGGATTCGCCGCCATCGTTTCATACCGTTTTTTCAAAAACGCCACATTGTCCGCGCCTTGCACGAAGCTCATGTGCGGCAACGGGCGAATGAACGTTTTCGGATCGCGAAGCACTCCGCTGTTCACCAAATGAGCCCAAAACTGCAAGGAAACATAAAACTGTTCATTGATTTTCATGGCTTTGCTGATGTCGATCGATCCGTCTGGCTTCTCCACCGTATAGTTCAGTTCACAAAGCGCCGCATGCCCTGTCCCGGCGTTGTTCCACTCATTCGAGCTTTCCACACCGGCTTCTTCCAATCTTTCAAACACCGTGATCTCCCACTCCGGCGCCAATTCCTTCAACAGCGTCCCCAATGTCGCACTCATAATGCCAGCGCCGATTAAGATCACATCAGTTTTTACTTGTTTGTTGCCCATCATTACCATCCCTATCCGTAGAATAGTCAAGAACATCGAGCGCTCGCTCGAAATAATTCCGTTGACACCCGTTCATTTTGGGTGCGGTTACAAAATCATTATAACACAATAGCTAAATAGTATAACATTATGATCAAGCAAGAAGAAAATATATTAATATAATGAGCAATCCCCTGCTTTACAGCGGTTTCAACAACAAAAAGCAACGAACTTCCTTTACATCAATTTTACAAAATCGTTGAATATTTCGCCACCATCTCGAGCAAAAAACAAAAAATTTTTTAGGGCAGCCATCATCCGTTTACACATCCCCGTACATCCGGACGAGTGGCCAGCCCTCATCGGAAGGAAAAATTACCAAACAAAACAGTCAAAAGTATACTCAAACAGGCGGGGCTATGATAAGTCCCCTCTAAAGGAGGACGAATGGGCGCGCTCGTTTATCCCATGCAAAATGATTTTCAGCTGCTATCCCGGGCAAAAAAGGCCGAGCGATCCGCCTTCTTTTCTTCTTCCGTTGTTTTCAAACACCGACCTATGAGGTCGGTGATTTAAGGGAGCAGGTCGCTTACCCACCTCGTTTCTCAAATAGAAAAGCCTTGTCGCATCAGGATCGTCTTTCAAACGCTCCCCCCATTGCTGAAAAGAAACAACCGTTTTTCACCAGCCCTCTATACTTCCTCCAACTGAACCTGCTTACAAATAATTTTTAGCAATGGCTCTTTGTAATCAAAGGTATAAATATGAAAATGGTGAAACCCATTTAAATTTGCCTCTACATTTTCGAAGCGAATAATGGTGAACAAGCTATCAAAATGGATATCATCCCTTGCCATTTCTAGTATCTCTTTTTTTAGTTTGTACTCCACAGCCAAGCAATCCTTAAAATGCAACACCACTATTCTGTTTTCTTCCCTGTTTTCCTGTGTATCCCAATAATAGTCAATCGTGATAGAAAAATCTAACGGATTGTTCCATTTCATATCCGTTATAATACTATCCGTGAAATCAAAATGATCGTTGATTTCTGTATAATTGTTGGCGATGATCATTTTATTCACCTACTTTCCAAAATCATTTTGATATGGGCAACGCACTTCTCATGCCCACAAAATTCGTGCAAAATTTGTTCGGATTCTATCGTTTTTTCGAGATTCCCAAAAAATGAAAAATGACCGCAAACGCGGTCATATCAAGGGTTGCAGCAACTTCAACCCGAGCCGATCGTATGTAGATGGCGGCCCCGAGAGGATTCGAACCTCCGACGCACGGTTTAGGAAACCGACGCTCTATCCACTGAGCTACGGGGCCGTGTTCATCACTCCCTTTTACATTCTATACATCTACACACCAAAATTCAATAGCATAAATGCAAATTAAAACTTGCGTAGTTGCAGTTTTTACAAAACCCTCCTTTGCGCCACACTACCAAACAGCACCATCCCCCCTTACAGTGATATTGCAGTTTTCCTTTCATCTCAAGTACAGCGAAGACAAATGTGCCTTTTGCTTTGTCAGTCCAAAAATGGACAAGCGGTTTTTCATCTATTGAAAAGCAAGA
Source organism: Geobacillus sp. B4113_201601 (assembly GCF_001587475.1). Taxonomy (NCBI): domain Bacteria; kingdom Bacillati; phylum Bacillota; class Bacilli; order Caryophanales; family Anoxybacillaceae; genus Geobacillus; species Geobacillus sp. B4113_201601. The sequence continues at coordinate 60,508 of NZ_LQYX01000029.1, read as the reverse complement.
TCTTTCCCTTGAGAAGGCTAGTATAAAAAGTCGTGCAGCTTACCTCTGCCTTCCAAAGGTGATCAACGTTGTAAACTACCATATTCTTGTCCCGTGTCAAGTTGGCGAAAACTATCGTTTTCTTGAGTCGACAGTTATCAAATCAGATTCCTCCCATCCCTTCATGCCAAATGGATGGGAGGAATCAAGCATACTTTGAACATAGATCTGCCGTTACGACCTCCGTTATGTGGGTGCTTTCCAATGCTATGTGGGGAATTAGCCCGAAATTCGTATAAGACACAGCTCTCTATTACTCAGGCACATAGATTTTTTGCAGCGGCAACAGCGCCCTTGCATCGTTCGGCATTTTTTCATACCAATGAACAATGAGAGTAACGAGTTCCTCTAAATCAACCAATTTGACGGAGTTGCGATTGGCCACCGTTTCTGCGTGAGAGGTAAATCCTCCGGTGGAGACGAATAAACAATTTGCATCAATCGGATTAGCCCCTAAAAGCTGTTGAATTTCTGGAGCAGAAGCGGCACTTTTGCGATGCTTCACTTGCACCTTAATAATTGGCTTTTCAAAACCAAATGCATCCTTATACGCCAACACATCCACACCGCCATCGGGGCCTTTCGGACTGACTTGCACGTTGTACCCCATCGCCTGAAGCAAGCCTGCCACTAAGTCTTGCATTTGCCATGGATCAAGCTTGTCAACCTTGTCCTGGATCATCATTAATGCCTTTCCGACAAGATCTTCAACGATTTCATCCTCTTCCGGTTCAATCGTTTGATCTACAACAGTTGATGAAAAGCGGCCCAACCGTTGTTCGATTTCATCTCCCCACTCATCAACCCGGAAAACGGTTAAAGTGGAGCCTAAACTGTTTTTCGCCGCCTGTGGCAACGAATCTCTTGGGATCCTAGTGCTTTCCCAATTCACCCGAACGATGTTCGGATAATACGAGTCTCCAAAATTAGGATCATATACATGTTCCTCGGTAACCGTCCCGACAATGTATTCTCTTCCTTCTTTAGAGTACGTGATCACCCGATCTCCTCTTTTTATTTCGCGACTGAAGCGCCACACTTGGTTAACCCAGCTATTTCTCGATTTCGGTTTCGCCTCTGTAAATACTTCATTTGCTTTTTGTAACAGCTGTTGTTTCGATGAAAAATGTCTCGGATTCCCTAAACGCCCCCAGCCGATCGATGCGATTCCTTTTTCCAACCAAAGCGGAATAAGCTCATTGCGATCCCCCGCGCGAATCATCCACCATTTTGTCATTGAAACTCCTCCTCTTTTTTCCAAAAAGAAATGGCTCCATTTGCGAAACAAATATTCCTGTGCTTCCGATCTTCTTCACATCAACATTCTCATGCTTGCTTCATGAGGTAAAGGTCAGTCAAACTTTCTTTAACAATGGCGGACGTATAAAAGCATTCGTTCCAAGTCCTCTACTGTCAACTTTCGAACTAAATTGACCCACTCGTCATACAACGAGGGGTAAACGTTTTTCATATATTCTAGTTCGTATTGTAACGCTTCCTCAGACGACACTAAATGTATTCCTGCTAGCAGCTCCCTTTGTTTCTCTACAGGGTGCTCTTTTTCATTCATAAATACAAGTATATTCTTAATCTGTTGAATAAATAATGGATAGTTCTCCATCCATCGATTGATGTGTTCTCGCCAATCCTCGTTTTCGGGTGGATCTTTCTCAAATAATCGTTTTAACGCATAATATAAATTTCTCGCTTCTCCTTCCGAAAGGGTGACTCCCCTTCCCATTTTCGTATATGAAGAATCCCAATCTCTAATATCATACTTTGGGGGATATCCATTCCAGCTCACAAGATTTAACTCTTTATTCCATCCTTTGGGCGAACTAGACAACGTCGCAATTCGTTTTTTGATTTCAAACTGAATCGTTGCCAAACAAACCACTCCCTTGCTTGGAATATATACTTGAATCAAAGCCAAAGGCATCGTAATCTTCTTTATAGAAATTTCTTACAAAAGGACAAATACTTCTAAAGTTGCGGCCAGTATACATCAACTGCACTTCTTTTTTTGCACGAGTGATTGCGACATAAAGAACTTTCTTTTCATCATTGAGTATAGCTTCAAAATCTGCCTTGTAGCCGTCACTATTTTTATTGTCACCGGCTCGTTTATCCAACTCTTCAATCCTCTTTTTATTCGGATAATGATCACGGTCAAAATGAATCAAAAATACATAATCAAACTCAAGTCCTTTGACACTATATGCATCTGTAAACAAAATCGGCTTTTTTTGTTTGTTCAAGTCAAATCTTCTTCCATATTGGGATGAGGTGATGACATCAAAGTGTTTCTTTAATTCCATAAGAACCGAACATTGACTAATCGCATATGTATCTCCATCATGGCGGTGGATAACAGCAATTGTCGCATCCGGATCGTTTTTCTGAATCACTTTTACTTGGTTCACTAGATGACAACTCAGTTCTTTCGAGCTCGGGAAAAAGTAAATCGACGGTTTTTTTCCTTCCCTCACAAAACGTTGATCATCCAAACGGTCGTTTTCTGCATCAATGAACTCCAAACTGCTCGCCAGTTTCATGATTTGTTTTGTTGATCGGTAGTTTGTTCGCAAGTTTTTCGTTTTTCTCCCCTCGATGTGCAATCCTAAATCCCGATACGAGAACGGGCTTCGTTTGTAAATACGTTGCTTTGGATCGCCGGAGACAACAATTGATTTTTTGGCCAATCCGACCAAGGCCTTTAATTGCATCGCCTGCAAATCCTGAACTTCATCGACAAAAATATAGTCGTACTTCAATGAATCCGGAATATCGTCAAAATATTTCAGCAGCAACAAAGCATAATCTTCCAAATCTAAATGATCGTGAAACTGTTTTTTTAACATTTTCTCATATTCCTTATACAAATAGAAAATCGTTCGGCGCTGCTCTTTGGTTAATCGCGGGATGTTCCCCCTTCCCGCCCGTTCACAATGATAGTACGATTCTTCTGTGACAAAACCGTTCGCTTTCATCCAAAGAATTTCATCCATTAAAAACGTACCCGCATGGGTTTTATAAAGTTTTTGTTCCAGCGGCAGCTTTTTATATTCTTCGCTTTCCATAAACGTATCTACAAGCGCTATCGTACGGCGTGTAATGGCGTCCTCATAGCGCCGCAAGTTTTCAAGGTTGATCCGTAAAAACTCTGCATTGGGAAAACCAATTTCCCTTAAAATCCTCGCCGCCATATAGTGAAAAGTTTCCATATGCAATGTATGTTTATCTTTGATCTCATGAAACTTGCTTGACTGCTCGATTCGTTTTCTGGCATCTTCAACAAGCGTCGTATTAAACGAACAATATAAAATGCGCTTCGGTTCATTTTCCTGTTCCATGACTTTTAGTAACTTATAAATTAATGTCAGACTTTTACCGGTGCCTGCCGAACCGTTGATCAACATTTGGTCTTCGTCTTGCTGGACAACGGAAATTTGTTCAGGGCTTAGCGTAATATTAGGCAACAGACCATGGGCATCGAAGTAATTTTGCCAAGCTCGCGCTGATCGTCTGGCAAAGTCTAGACGTTTCTTACGGAGATCAGCTGTCGTTTGCATCGATGACATATTCACCGTCCTTACAAACATGCAGGAATGGACACATGCGGCAATGTTGTCCACTTCTTGCTTCGATTTCCTTTGTTTGAACACTTGCAAGAAATTCTTTTATATGCTCGTCAATTCGGAAGGTGTCATGGTCATATTGATATTTCGCTTTCCAATTTTTTGTGACCATATATTTGCTTCCTAAACGTTGAAGCCGCTTCATTGCCTTTGGATAATAAATATTTTGATATGATTTATACGTTCTTAGGCTGGAGCGATAGGTTGTATCCAACAAGTTCTGCTTGTGCGCGTTTGTCCATTGCGGAAATAAAGGGAATATGGTCTCCCGCACCAGCGCTTCTCCATCCCCTTGTTCAGCAAGAAGTTTGCCGATGATCGCAAAAGCTTGTTGTTGGTGAAAATCGTTTTCGTAAATCGGATGATGTTCAACAAACGCATTGAAAAAGAATTTTCGCTGACAAAAATCGCTGTCCAGCCATAGTAAATCAGGTATAGCCTGTAACGGTTCTTTCGTTATCTCTTCTTGGACAACAGTCTCTTCTTTCCATTTCCACTCATCAGGTTGCTCCTCTGCAACTTCTTCCGTTTGCTCATACAATTCCTGTAAGATAGTGAAATAAATGCTTGGTCCATCATGATCGTACAAATCTTTAATATAGCTAAAAGTAATTTGTCCCTTGCTATATGCTAGAAGATGATAAATGGAATATAGCGCAGTATTTCTCGTAACATTTCGTGAGTAATAATCGACTATAAGTGCATTTATTCGCATGATTCGATTCTCAGCAACAAATGAACGGCGAATGCATTCTTTCAACCAACTATATGTCAACAAGTGAGGCATTTCAGACTGTTTCCAAGGAAACGTTCGCAACGATAAGCCTGTTACGTGCATGTTATGTGCAATCAACGTTTTTCCAATCAACTGATCAATGTTTACAATTTGTGGACTGCCTTGATCATCGTCTTCCTCATCTTCCTCTGTACCTAAGTGCAATGTAATAAATTGGTACAACTCTTCCATCGTAAACTCCCAGTCAGCAGGAATAGAAACGGAAAATAACTTTTCCATCTTTTGTTTAGCACTAGGTTCCCACTGGCCGCTCACAGCCACATAGATGTCGTTCAGTTCTTTAATATACACCCTGACATTTCTCTTTTCCCTTTCCCCCAATAGCAGACGGTTCACTTTTCGAGCCAAATCTTTTGTGCATTCAATCAACTGCTTGACAGTGATTTCGTATCGAGACTGATGCACATATGGAAAACAGCGAAACGGGTTGCTTAAATAGCGCTTCAGTCGGTGGCTCCCCGCCTGTTCCTTCGCAGTTTCATCAAATACGCGGCTGACTTCTTGAAGATCAACAAGCGCTTGCAGGCGTTCCATGATATCTCGAAAACTTTTCACGCCGTCCATATAACTGCGCAAATCAATCAGCAACGTCAATGCTTGCGTGCCGTTTACATGTCCAAACTGCACCCACCCTGACGTCATCATGTTGACGTAATCGTCATAAGTTAAGACAATGCCATCGTTTGTTTTTCTGCAGTTTTGCAAAGACAAGAAAAATTGTCCATAGCGGCTGGCGTAAAAATGATCGTTTCTGGTGCAATTTGTGTATATGTTTAAGTCTTTTTCATATTTAGCGACTACTTCATTATGGTTTTTTACAATCGGGTGTTTTTGCAAATACTCTTTAAATTCTGTCGGATGACCAAAAGTGAGAAAACGAACGTGGCGCAATGGATCTTCCTGATCTAGAAAACGATCGCCCAAATAGCGAGCAAATTTCGCGCCTCGGCGCGGCTGGGAATTCTCGACGCATTCCCAACGGCTATACTCGCTTCCGCTCACCCGCTCATAGATTTCACGCCATGTTTGATAAACATTTAGAGCATTGGAATTGAATGGAATATAAAATATGACATGCAATCCTATTTGTTGCAATTGATAAAACATCATCATCCGTACAGCATCAATGTAATCGAAATGGTGAATACATACAGTGTGAGCATCAGTATCGATATCCAATTTCTCCGCGATTTTTTTCTTGTTCAGATGGGCTCGCTCTTGCCGATAGCTGACGACGATAGGGTCATTTCCAAGTTGCTCGAACATGCCAATCAGAAATTTTTGTTCTTCCTTCAACTGCATGCTCGGAAAGTCAAACAACCGCGTCATCCCCATTTCGATTAAAAAACGGAAAGATAAATAAAAATCGCGAACCTTCTTCTCTAAATAGTCCATCGATTCTTCCGAAGCATGTTGATGAATGTATTGGCGTATCATCGACCGCAAATAGATTTCAGTATGTGGATGATTCCAATTAGGAAACAGCTTCCTTACAAACGAATGATATGCCAGTACTTGGTTTTTCGATGCCCCGGTGACACTTCTCAAATACTGTGCCAAAGCAGTACTTTGCGTAAGATGGATTTCGCCTTCGCGGATTCTGAACCGTTCGTAAAAATGTGTTGTGTGCTGGTAGTACTTGACTTCAAACAACCAACATCTCCCCGCTTTCTAACAAGTCACTCCAATACTGCGCTTGATATGGATTCATTGGGGAAGAGCTGTTTACATAAACCGCCTTTCGCGCCCGCGTCAACGCTACGTACAGCAGTCGAGCTTCTTCGCCGATCAATTCTTTCTTTTCTGATCCGGCGTATTCATTGTAATAATTATTTTCAAACTCCATATCACCCCAATGAATGCTGTATCCGAGTTTCCACTGCGCTCGATCGGAAATTAACATCACATCCGTTTTCCCTTGCTTAATAAACGGATGACGCGTCAAGGGCATGAGCACATAGTCAAACTCCAATCCTTTTGCCTTGTGGACGGTCATCACTTTGATCCGGTGATTGACCCCCCTCGTTATTTTCAGCTCATTCTCCGAAGTATCTGTTGCCATTTTGATTGCTAAAAATTTCTCCAGATCATAGAAAGATGCGTGAAAATCGCCAAATTCCTTTTTGATGAAAAAAATAAGGCGGTCCAAGTTCATTTTGTATTCCTTCATTTTCGCAATGGCTTCTTTCCGATGCATCTCCACATCTCCATCAGGAAACCGGGACCTCAACTGGTTGTAGTAGCGCAGCCGAAAGACTTCATGCGGCCGAACTTCATCAATGATGTTTTGCAACACAGCAAGGGCGGATGACGTGTTCCATTGGCATTCCCACCGTTCCATATTGTCAAATGTCTGCAATAGATCAAGAATAAAAGACGTTTCCGGCGTATAAGCTGATAACACTTTGGCGATAGTCAGTTCATTCTCTCCGTAAGAGCTTTGGTGAAAGAGATAACGATCCTTCGGAACATACGGGTGGGTAAACCTCCGGATCAACAGGTAAAATTCCCTTACTGGAAATGAACGGTAAAAAGTTCCTGACATAGTTGCTTCACAAAAGAACCCCATATTCTCAACTCTATCCATCATTTCCAGAACTTCACGGTTTGAGCGGACTAAGATGGCAACATCTTTTTGATACAAACAGCGAAGCAAGCGTTTTAGAGCGGCATCACCCATATCTAACGCAACTAATCCTTTTTCTTCCTTTTTGCAGCCTTCCTCTTTTGCCGGAATCAGCTTGTCCGTATCGTCAAAAGGAAACTTTTCAACGACTTTTGTCCATTTCTGAAATAAGGCATTCAATTGTGTTAATAATGTCGGTGCTGATCGGTAATTCTTTTGCAACGAATACTCTTTATACACTTGATTCGCTGTTTCCAGCTGTTGTTGCAACTGAAGAAACGCTGTATAGTCCGCGCCCCGGAACCGATAAATGCTTTGCTTCACATCCCCAACCACAAACAACTGACAACCATACTTCTCTGCCAACCAACTGATGAATGCTGTCTGTGATTCATCCGTATCCTGGAATTCATCGACAAATAAATAACGGATCGGCAAATCGAGTTGATCGGAAGAAAGATTCTTAAGCGACGCTAGACGGCTGATTAAATCACTAATTTCCAACGTTTCCTCCGTCTTTTTCTGTTCATCAAGCTCCCGAATAACACGTTTCATGACATAATCGGCAAATTCATGAAACCCACAGCTGTCTGTCCCGAAATCAAGCTGCCCAATCGCTTCAACAGAAAGAGATTTGTTATGCAACTGCTCGATCATAACGATAAAAGAACGAATGATTTGATAGTGAGGAATATGCCGAAAACGTTCGTATACCTCTGGGCATTCAACCGAGAACTGGTCAATATACTTTTCGATCAGCCGTCTCCGCTCATGTTTGTAACTCCTTACTTCCAACGACCGCGAAAAACCTAGCGTTTGCCCTTCTGTCACGAGAAACTCCCTAGCAAACGAGTGAATGGTGCCGATAAACATCCGTCCTGCTTCTTCCATCCACTCTAAATATTTTTTATCCTTCGTCAAATCGTAATAGTTTTTTATCTTTTCTAACAACTTTGAACGCATATTGGAAGCAGCTTCGTTTGTGAACGTGATCATGACAACTGAACGCAAATCGAGATCCCCTTGCATATGCTTGAGAAACATGATCCGGTTGATCATCGTCGTCGTTTTTCCCGTCCCTGCTCCTGCCTTCACAATATAATGTCCGCGGCTATAGGCATGTTCGAGTTCATACTGTCCTTTATTAAAAGCGCTGTTTTGATCAAGATAATCCAATAATTGAGAGTCATTAACTTTGCCATCTTCAATCACTGCCCATACCCGTTCCCATTCTGGTGCATAGCGAACAATAGAAACTTGGAGCAATTCTTTCTTATGCGCTTCATGCAAAATCGGATCCTCTAATAATTCTTGCGGATCATCAAACGCAAGCAAATACACCTTGCGGCCGCTTTGGATATATTGCCGAAGTTCACTTGCTCGTATTTGCCGAATATCAGATGAAAATAGCAGGACAGAATATTTGGCCTCATTCATCATCTTTGGCGAGGAGACCCCGACTTCTAAACAATAGAGAAAGTCGGGGAGGAATCGCCCTTCCTCCTTTCTTTTGTATATGATAAAATAAGAATGTGGAGAAAACCGTTGAATCAAGGCACTCCAATTCTCGTTACTCGATGTAGGGAGTTGGTTGCAGGAAACGTTGCAACCGTAAAACATCGAGCGTACATCCGTCTGTTGTGCGTGGAAGTCAAGTACTGCCTACAGACATGCCGAGCCACTCGGTAGCGATATAGGCATGACCTATGTCGTTGGGTAGTCGTCAACCTGCCCCTGATGCAACCCCAAGTCAAGGAAGGAGGACGAAGTCCGTTTGCACTTCTGGGGAGTTACAAGCCCCCGCTTCAAGCGTTAGCTAAGTGGGGGTAGTTGACTGGTATACACTCCTAATATTTATAGACAGTAACTTGCATCCCTATTTTATGGCTCTTCACCGAAAGTTGTACTTGACTATTTCAGAACACGCCTTCTCTGTACTTATAAGGAAAAATCAGTAAATCAGATTTTTCGTACACGGCGGCTCAAGAAAATCCCCCGCTTGTCAAGTACATGTTGTGGTGATGAACCTATTTTATACTAAAATAGCGGTTTAGTTACAGAATTTATACGCTAGTGCACCTGTTCTGAACAATGACCAGGTGAATCAATCGCCCCTCAGTTCCCCTGACACATAAGAAAACGAGAGGCGACTAAAACAAATAAAAATTTTCCCGACAGAACTGGCTTTCAAAAGCTCGATGCTAGAACGAAAAAGGTTGCAAAAAATCGTAATGCTTGCTTATAGTGAAATCTACACCTGTTACTAGCCGACTGCATAACTTTTAGGCTCCATTCATCAAATAGACCATTTATTGCATGATCACGCATTCATCGGCCAGTTTTTATATTGTCGTTCTGCTTGCTCCATGAACTTATTTGTTAAGAACTGCAATTGTTGTCCCGTAATTTTCTCCTTCATGAGCACTTGCTTGACGGCTAATTTCACTTTAGCGTAGACATCTCGACGGTGAGGGCTTGTCCAGTCTACGGCTAATTGTTTCTTTAAGGCTTTGACCACCTTATGGATTAAACTAGCAAGAAACTCGTTTGAGAACGCTTCCTGCTCCATAGCAGTAATCGCTTTGTAAAATTCAATTTCTTCCTCTGACAATCCCAAATCGTGTCGCTTGCGCATTTCTTCTTCCATTTCTTTGCGCATGTTAATCATAACCCTGACCACATCGGCCGCCTGAATGACACGATTATGATAATCCCTTAACGTTTTCTCTAGAAGTTCGCTTAACGCCTTTGACTGTGGGCTTCCTTGGCTAAATGTCACTTTAATTTGGTCCTCTAAAAGTTTTTTCAGCAACTTTAAGCGCAAGTCTACATGCTCTTTTTTCGTTAAATCTGCCAAGAATGCATCATCCAATATGCTGATATCTGGACGTTCAATTCCTGCTATTTGGAAAATGTCAACAGTTTCTTTGGCCAATAGACTATTGTCAATCAGTTCTGATAATCGCTCTTCTAATGTTTTGTTTTCCTTAGATCCTCGAGTAGACGGGCGTAAATGTTTGCGAAGTTGCGCTTTCATCATGAAATAGAGCATGACTTCATCTGCAAGTTCAAGCACTTCCGGCTGATGCTTCACCAACTGATATGATTTTTCCAGTTTGGTGGCTGCTTGGATATATTCCTCGGGATCTCGGTTTAAAAGAATGTTAACAAGAGCTGCAATGAAGTCCTCACGCTCTATCTTTGGTTTTGCGCGCCAGTTTTGCACATCAATCTTGCTTGGAATAAATCCCCTTACTGCCTCTAGATGATCCATGAAGATGTTAACGGCCTCGGAAATATCATAAGTAGGACTTCCCGTGCCGCCGCTTTGCGTATATTTATAGGTGGCTTCTTTCAACGAAGTGGCGATGCCAATATAATCAACGACGACTCCGCCTTCTTTTCCCGGAAACACACGGTTTACACGGGCAATGGCTTGCATAAGATTGTGTCCCCTCATTGGCTTATCGACATAAAGGTAAGAAAGCGGTTTAGCGTCCATTCCTGTCAGCCACATATCGACGACAATGACAAATTTCAAAGGGTCTTCTGGGTCACGAAGTTTGGCTTTCACTTCTTCTTGCTCTTTTTTCGACTTAATATGCGCATATTTGCTTCCCGGCTGAACCTCTCGCCACTCTTTAGGATCCTTTGATACATCTCCTGTCATAATCACTTCAACAGGAGGGCATTCTGGAATCTCTCTTAGATAATTATACAAATCCACCGCAATGCGTCGGCTCATGCAGACAATCATTGCTTTTTGAAACGGATTGGCGACTTGGTTAAAATGTGATACGATATCTTTGGCTAAACGACGGAGCCGTTTTGGAGTACCGACGACTTTTTCCAGAGCGGCCCATTTTCTTTTATAGTTCTCTGACTCTTCGTCGTCTCCCCCTGCTTCTTCGATAATTTCTCTGTATTTTTCATCAATGTCTTCAGCGGATAAATCAAGCGGAATTAGGCGGCTCTCATAGTAAATTGGCAATGTCGCTTTGTCTTCGACCGCCTGAGCCATATCGTAGCGGTGGATAATATGTCCGAAAATTTCTTCTGTATTGTTATCAACAAAATCGACCGGGGTTCCTGTAAACCCAATATAGGAAGCGTTCGGCAAAGCATAACGCAACTGAGCGGCAAATCCGCCCGCAAAACCAGCTTGGGTGCGATGTGCTTCATCGGCAATCACCACAATGTTTCGTCTTTCCGATAAAACAGGATGTCGGGTTTCTCCTTCTTTTTTACGGAATTTTTCAATAGTGGAGAAAATAATTTGTCCCGCTTCCCCTCTCAGTAATGTCCGCAACTGTTCGGTATTCTCCGCGTGATGCACATGGCCGATGTATGATTTCCCTTGCACAAACGTATCATGCAACTGTTCGTCTAAGTCATTGCGGTCCACTTGAATGACAATAGATGGGTTTTCCATTTCAGGATGGCGCGATAAAATTCCTGCGAAAAATAACATGCTTAGCGATTTGCCCGAACCCGTTGTATGATACATTACCCCGATTTTCCGGTCTCCGTCAGGCCGCGTCGCACGGATCGCTTCATTGACAGCGAAGTTTACACCAAAAAATTGGTGATATTTTGCGCCAATTTTTGTAATTTTACTTCCTTCCTCTAAAAAGACAATGAAATTACGAATATAATTTAGTAGACGATCTTTCGGGAATAGTCCTTCAATCAGTGTGCGCATCGTATTGGCACGGTTGTTATCGACATTTCGCCCATCAATCGATTTCCATGAAGCAAAGAAATCGTAATCGGCAAACGGCATTCCATGCTTTGTTTCTACGTTATCGGAAATGACAGTAAAAGCATTGTAATTGAATAATTGTGAAATATCGTAAGTATAGTTTTGAATCTGGGTATATGCATCATAAACAGTCGCTTGTTCGTTGTTCGGATTTTTTAACTCAAATACTATCAGTGGTAAACCATTAATGTATATAACGATATCTGGCCGGCGGGACATGCGCCCTTCAATCGGTAATTGATTGACCACTAAAAAGTCATTGTTCTCCGGATGTTCCCAATCGATCGGGAAAACGTGAGGCGTGTACGTTTCATCGTTTACCTCATAAGAAAATTCAAGTCCTTTCGTCAACATTTGGTGAAAATGCATATTTCGGTTAATCAGTTTTACCCCATCCGGCGCCGTCAAAATTTGAGCAAGCCTTTTGATTTCTTGTTCCGGTATGGCCGGATAAGCCTTCTTTAAGAAGGCTTCCAACCGACCGTAAAGAACTACCTCGTGAAGACTGTCACGCTCTCCACGCTGAAACAATTCCTGCGCATGAAGATAGTCATAACCTAACCGCTTTAAACGTTCAATCGTTGTCTCTTCAAATTCCGTTTCACCTAGAGGTCTCGTTGCCATGCTGCTTGCACCTCCTAGTCGAATATAAGTCTATTAAAGCACTTCTTCTACTTGCTTTTCGGCTTGAGATACATCAATTTCACCGGATAAAAGGCGAGGGAGAAGATAATTTCTTATAGTTTCTAATTGAACATTCTCTTTATTATTAATTAATATCTTCTCATATAGATTTTTAATATTTTTATTAAATTCTTGTCTAACATTTTGCGGAGGTAAAAGAAATGGTATTGATTTCAAGTTTTTTTGATTGATTTTAGGCTGTACTGCTCCTGTCACATAGGGAGCGACGTTACAATTATCAAAAAACACCTTCAACCACTCTGTTGAAACGCCATTTGTACCTTGAAGAACATGAGCATGATTATTAACCCAAAATTTACCACTTACATACTGTGTATAAGGTGTTCCATCTTCTTTCATTACTGAACCATCTTCGCCAACTAGAAGATAGGTACCATCAAAAATATAATCGTCTACATAATCCATCAACGATGTCGCACCATAATATGGGTATATACCCTTTCTTTTCTCTCTTTCCTTGTTAGACAATGGAACCCTCAAAGAATCAAAAATATTTGTTACAGAGCCGACGTTTGACACTTCCCATCCCTTTGGAATCATCCCTAATTCCGACTCCACAAACTCACCATCTTGAAATGGTCCAAAATCAACAAACCAATGCTTGTAAAGCGTCATTGCCATTTCTTCGAGGGTTTTGTTCATCTCTACATTGAGTTCTATTTTCTTATCAATACTACCTAGAATGGATGAAATTCTTTTTTGCGTTTCAAGGTCAGGTATCGAAATTATTTGGTCCTCAAATTGTTGTTTATCTACCCTCTGTCGCCCCGATGTACCTACCATCAACCTTTCAGCATTTTCACGAAATGACTTGTTAGTCACAAGATAATACACAAAATCTGTATCTGTGATACCCTCTTTACCACGTAATACGATAAACTCGGTTGAACCAAAACCTTTCCCATTTTTAAGGTTTTTCACCTGTGCAATCTTGCCATTCTCAAGGCAGGGTGTTATTCGCGCAAAAAGTGTATCACCATTCTCAAATTTTGCTCCGCCAGACTTAAATTCTCTTTCTTCCTTTGCTTCTACTGGTTTATAAAAAGGTTGAATAACATCCATACTTACAAACGGATATATTTCACCCTTTATAAGTTTTACGGTAGGGTTTACCTCGACTAAGTCCCTTAATTTTCCTTCAATCCATTTACTCACATCAATTCCTCCAAGTCCATCTTAATCTTCTCTTGAAGGCGATTCGATTCTTCAAACTGTTCTAAAAGCCGCTGTGTCAATTCAGCCATTTTCTCTTCAAACGGTACATCGTCTTCATTGGATACTTCCGTCCCAACATAAATCCCCGGTGTTAATTTATAGTCATTGGCTCGTACTTCATCAATTGTTGCAACTTTACAGAACCCGACAATATCTTCGTATCCTTCAGCACCTTCGTATTTGTAGGCGCGATAAACAGCGGCAATTTTATCAATTTCTTCTTTGGACAGCGCTTTTTGCTTGCGGCTGACGAGTGTCCCCATTTTACGGGCATCAATAAACAAAATTTCATTTTTTCTTGCCCGATAGCCGTTTTTGCCGTCACGGTTTTTGCTTAAAAAGAATAAGCAACATGGAATGCCTGTGGTAAAAAACAGTTTTTCAGGCAATTGAACAATGGAGTCAATATATCCTTCGTCCACTAATTTTTGACGAACTTCTTTCTCCTCTTTGACATTCGTCGTCATGGCTCCGTTTGCCATGACAAATCCTGCTGTACCTGTATCATTTAAATGATATAGGAAGTGTTGCATCCACATATAGTTCGCATTGCTGTTTGTGACTGGTCCGATTAAGCGCGGGTCATTCTTTGATAAACGGTCTGCTCCCCAGTCTTTTTGGTTAAACGGCGGATTGGCAATCACGTAATCGGCCTTTAAATCAGGGAACTGATCGTTTAACAGCGAGTCTCCTAAACGAATTTCCGCATTGATGCCATGCAATAAAACGTTCATTTTTCCAAGACGTACAGTCGTTACCACATTTTCTTGCCCGTAAAACGAAAGTGCGTGTTTGTTTGGCGCATATTCTTCACTTTGTATAAACATCCCGCCGCTGCCGCACGCCGGATCAAACACAATCCCGCTTTTCGGCTCCAGCATGGCAACAAGCAGTTTAACAATACTAGATGGTGTAAAGAATTCTCCGCCTCTGTTACCTTCGGAAGCGGCAAAAGAACTAATGAAATACTCATATGTACGGCCCAATATATCTACACTGTCATCCGTATTGGCACTAAATACATCACGAGAAAAAATTTCGATTAATCCTGCCACGTTTTCAGGCGGCAAGTTCGAACCTTGGTAGATTCGCGGCAATATGCCTTCCAGTTCTGGGTTTTCCTCTTCAAGACGCTTCATCGCGTTATCAAGAATTTCTTTAATATTCGGCTGCTTGGCGTTTTTCATAATATAAGACCAACTTGCTTCTTCTGGCACTACAAAGACGTTTTCCGCCTTATATTGGTCCGGGTCGGTGATGATGATTTGCCGCATTTCATCATCTTCCGTATACCAATCGCTGCTTGGATCTTTTACGATTTGCTCTAATTCTTTTCGACGCTGCTCGTACTTATTGGAAAGATAGCGCAAAAATATTAACGGAAGAACATAATGTTTATAATCAGCAGGGGCCACACTCCCGCGCATTTTATTGGCTGCTTCAAATAAATCCTTTTGAAAATCGATGTCTGCTTTTACAGTCATATTCTGTTCACCCCTGTTAGTTTCAAAATATAGAAAGAACCGTTCTTTTCAACGCGTTGAAACAATCCAAGCATGTTTGACCATGGGCTCAGATCTATTTTACTAAAACATTCCGGAAAACAATATCGAAATTTGTCGAAACAAAAATTGATCATCATGCACACCACTTGTTCATGGAGGTGCGACCTTGTTTTCCTGTCATACCTACATAGTCATCCATCATTCACTCCCCCATCATCCCCACCACTTCGCGAAACACGGCCGATGGCTGCTTGCGGAGCAGTTCAGCGGCGATCGTTTTTCGCTTCGCGCCGCTCGTGATGGTGAGCAGGCCGTTTTCAAGGCGGATGAGCAAGTTTTTGACCCGGTATGCCGTGATTTTTGATGCCTGGTCCAAGTAGCGGGCGTCAAGGTCGAAGCGAACGCGGTCGGACAGTCGCCGCAGCAAGCGCCAAAGGGCAATTTCCTCGCTTGATTTCATGAACAGCTCGGGCAGCTCTTTTGCTTGTTTGATTGTATTAAGCGTCGTCATCGCGTAAACGGCGATGCCGTAGCCGACGGGACGGATGACGGTTTTGGAGAAAGTTCCAGCTTTCGATTTCGAAGCGAACGTATTCGTCATCGCTTCGTTTCGGCAGCTCGGCGATGGCCGAGCGTTTGACGATTTTCGCGTCGGCGATTTTGCCGAAGCACGTGACCCCGTTTTGCGGGGCAGCTCCCCGCTTCAGGTAAAGGGCGATGTAGCGCGCCGTTTGCCAACCTTTTTTCAGCTGCTTGACCGGGATATGGTAGAAGCGGTGTTTCCGGTAGGCTTCGTAATGCCGCGCGCTTGGGACCATGCCGACAAGCACATGCTCATCGAAAGCCGACCGCCATTCTTCGATGATCCCTTGCGGCAAAATGCCTTCGTTTTCAGTTCTTCGGGATTCTTTTCAATCAGCCGCTCGATGAACTGCTTGACTAGGTGGGTGGTGTTCGGCAAAAACGGCAGGCCGCCGATGTTGACGTCATTGATGCTTTTGTACGCGGGTGCGCTTGGTAGCTGTCTTCGTCATGCCACGGAAACGGCACGTAGGCGCCAAAGGCGGTGCGCTCGTATGGGCCGCCGCGGCGGGCGACAAGTGAATCGCGGTAGCGGTGCATCGTGTTGATGTCGTCTTCCATCGGGCCTGACATTCCGTACCGTTTTTCGTATGAGCTGCCCGAAACGGCGAAGTCCAGGCGGTATTTGGCTGTTTTTTGCAAGCAAAAAGTGCAGAGAATTGCAAGAAAAAATACATAGGCTTGGCTGCTCCATGAATTTATCGTTCAACCGAGTGAGAAGGGGGCGACTGAACGGCAGAAAGCGCGTGCCGCAAGCGGTAGCTCTCTCCCGTAAACGCGAGAATGTGGGCGTGATGGACTAAACGATCCACTAGCGCCGCCGTCAGGCGGTTGTCCCCAAACACCCGATTCCATTGTTCAAACTCTAAATTCGATGTCACGATGACACTTTTTCGTTCACAACAATCGGCAATGATGTGAAACAGCAGTTCCGACCCCTGCTTCTGGAAAGGCACATAGCCGAGTTCATCCAAAATCAACAGCTCGCATGTGTCGATTTGCCGTTTGAGCCGTCCGAGGGTGCCGTCTTTTAACGCCTCTTCGAGCTGGGCGACAAGATCGGCGACACGGAAAAACCGAACTTCATGGCCCCGTTCACACGCTTTTCACCCTAATGCGGTGGCGAGATGGGTTTTTCCTGTTCCCCGCGAACCTAAAAGCAGGACGTTCTGTTTTTGCTCCAAAAAGCGAAGGTCGCAAAGTTCTTCCTTGGAGGTCGTGGTCGGTCAATGAATCTGGTCCGACCATTCGTCATCGTTGAGCCATTTCAACTCCCGGAACTTCGCCTTCTTGATCAATCGAGCCTGTTTTGCTTTCTGACGGAACGACAGCTCCAACGCCAACACATCACGCAAAAACTGTTCCTTAGTTTCGTAGGCCACCTGCTCGAATCGCTCCGCTTTGATAAGGATACGGTTGGGAACCGGGATGCTATGAACCACAAACGCCTCCCCATCGACCGTCACTTCCCGAAATCCACCTGTGCCTCGCCTAGCGGGTGCTCTAGTTGTTCATAGCGCTGTTCTTTCTCGAGCTTGAGCTGCGGTCTTCGTTTTTGCACGTACGCCGCAAACGGTGTGATAGGAGCCTTGAAATCCATGATCACGACAAAGCGCTTCAAACATCGTCTTGTTCGTTCGCCGTTGTTTTCTCGGCAGCTTGGCATCTTCCTCTAACCAGTCGTCAATGATTTGTCCGTATCCTTCCTCATCCCCTTTTTCCGTTTGACAGTGGGTTGGACAGAAATGTCTCCATCTGCGTATTTCTTGACCGTTCTCCAGTTATATCCCGTTTCGCGGGAAATTTCCGCAATCGACAACCCTTTCTTTTCACGCAGTTTTCTGATACGATGAATTTCGGGCATTGTCAGCATCCTTTCGCTCCTCCACTGTTTGGTTATGTGTTCACAACTTCCACAGTAGAGGAAATGTTAGGGGCTGGCAAGCTTTTTTTATGCCATGAAGCTCTGCACTTTTTTGTTGCAGAACTCTGTATTTTTATTTTGCACTAAACAATCGCGCGGGTGGAAGAGGAGATTTATTTGCTGAAGAAGGTGGAGTAACAAGTTCCTTTCATCCCGACTGTTTCCAAATGCATGGTCTACTTTTCCCGTTTCACCGTCCATCGTCTTTCGAAAAAACCCCGCTACTCCACCATAAGGCTACAGTAGAGAAAACATGTTTTTTCTTTAATAATAACCACAATAACCTCACACTCGCAGGGTTGAAGCGATCTAAAGATATGAAAATCCTTCGCACAGTGCCGTCGCAAGCCTCGCTTGCGCCGGGCAAACTGCTCTCAACGTCCCGTCATCTCCAGAGTTCGCCGTGTGATCTCCTCTCCGATAGGAAAACAGGCTGTTGCTGCAGGTGATGGGGCATTTAAAACATGAACGGTTCTCTTCGTATTAATAATGTAAAAATCATCAACGAGTGTTCCATCAGAGCGCAATGCTTGGGCGCGTACGCCTGCCAGCGCCGGGATCAAATCGTCCGCCTCTACATCTGGAAGCAAACGCTGGACATTTTTTACAAAAGATATTTTGCTATATGAACGGACCATTTCTTCCATTCCTTCTCGCCAATACGTCAAGGCTAATTTCCAAAACCCCCTAAACGAGAAAGTATCTAGCAGGTCCTTGACATCCACATCCGTTTTTCTGTATCCTTCACGCTTGAATCCAAGTACAGCATTTGGTCCCACTTCCACCTCACCATTGATCATTCTTGTTAAATGAACGCCAAGAAAAGGAAATTGTGGATTCGGAACAGGATACACTAGGTTTTTCACAAGGTAGCGTTTTTCAGGACGCAACTTATAGTACTCCCCACGAAAAGGAACAATTTTTAGGTCCATTGCTACTCCCGAAGCACGAGCAATACGGTCGCTATGCAACCCTGCACAGTTAACTGCAAAATCAAATGATTGGGCGCCGCGGTTAGTAATTACGCGGACTTTTGAACGCTCTTCTACGATTCGCTCCACCTTTGTATTTAATAATAGTTCGGCGCCTACATCCTTTAATAGTGATGCTATTATTTCACAAACCTTCTTATAATCGACGATGCCAGTTTCTTTTACATGAATAGCCCTGATCCCACGAACATACGGTTCGAAATCTCGCAAACGATCCTGACCAATCAACTCGAGATTCAGACCGTTTTGCAACCCACGGTCATATAAGTTTTTCAAGAGTGGAAGCTCTTGCTCACTCGTGGCTACAATCACTTTTCCACATCGTTCAAAAGGAATCCCATATTTCTGACAAAAACGAATGAGCGCTTCCCCTCCTGATCTCGCAAATTTTGCTTTATAACTTCCAGGTTTATAATAAATCCCTGAATGAATAACACCGCTGTTATGGCCTGTTTGATGCGCCCCCCAATGATTTTCCTTTTCAATCACTGTAATTTCCGCCTCTGGTCTAGCCTGCTTAATAGAATAAGCGGCAGCTAAGCCAACAATTCCTCCTCCAATAACGGCTATATGAATCATGTTAAGATCTCCTTATTTCATACTTTCTTTTCGGAATAGTCTCTGTCCGCTGTGCTCTACATCATTTAAAAAATTTCCGCTTTTTTCCACCGACAAAAAAGAAAGAACGGGGAAATTCTTCCCCATCTTTAACACGATGCTTCGTCATGTAAGCAATCACAATAAAGTGAACGGTTAGTGGGTACTTCCCAACAGTTTTCCAACACCATGAATTTTCTCTAAAATCAAAATAAGTACAATTGAAATCAAAATTACAACACTCGAAACCGAAGCGACAATTGGACTATATGCATCTTGCATTGTTGAAAAAATTTCTAAAGGCAATGTTCTCATCTCAGGAGACACCATAAATAATGAAACCGTAACATTATCAAATGAAGTCAAAAAAGAGAATAACGCCCCGGATAAGACCGCTGGCCGGATTAAAGGAAATGTTACTTTCCAAAAAACAAGCACCGGACTAGCTCCAAGAATTGCCGCTGCCCGTTCTAAATTGTAATCAAAACCACTTAATCCTGTTAGGACAAAACGAACTACATATGGTACACAAATAATAATATGAGCGATCAAAAATCCCGTCGGAGTACCCGCTAACAATATAGGCGTGAAATAAATTAATAAGGCAATGCCCAGTACCAATTGTGGAACAGTCAACGGAGCAGTTAACAACGAGACAAGATAAGATTTCCAAGGTATATCGTATTTGGCAATAGCAAGAGCTCCTAATGTTCCCAACAAGACTGAAAACAATGATGCTAAAAAAGCGAATTTTACACTATTCCAAAAAGCTTCGGCAAACTCTGGCCGTTCTAGCAACTTGGTGTACCATTGTAATGAGAAACCCTTTGGCGGAAAACTCGGATAATTGGCGCTGGTAAGTGAAGCCGGAATGGTTACAACCAATGGGATTAAGATGTAAATGAGACTAATTATGGCTAGTAATAGTCTCAATCTTCTCAAAATACTCATTAGCGAAACACCTCCCGATAGCGCCCCTTTTCCATCATTCGAGTAAAAATAGTAACCATGATTAATGTAATGCCAAGGAGAATATACGAAATGGCAGATCCGTACGTCCAACGCAGTAAGTTAATAATTTGGTCATAAGCCACAACCGGAAGCATAGGTACATTTGCCCCCCCCATCAGCGCTGGAGTCACATAGGCACTCATCGACATACTAAAGACCAACACGACCCCTGATACAATCCCTGGTAAACTCAAGGGCAAAGTAACCGACCAAAATGAACGGAGAGGACCGGCGCCGAGAATGGCTGCAGCTTTCTCAAGAGATGGATCAATATTATATAAACTTGTAGCAATCGATAAAATCATAAATGGTAAATAGGCATTAGACAGTCCTATAACGACACCTATCTCCGAAAATAACAATTTAGGCGGTGAAGTGGTAATACCAAGGCTAATTAATAATTGATGGACTGTCCCGTTTGGTAATAAGAGAAGATACCATCCGAAATTACGAACAACAACGCTAATAAGCAACGGTGAGGCTACAAGCAAAGTTAATAATCCGCGGACACGCGGGGAACATTTAGCCATTGTTAATGCTACAGGATAACCGAGCAACAGGGATACCACTACAGTGTACAGGCTTATTTTGATTGTCAGCCATAACGAATGTAAATAGTAAGAATCAGTAAAAAAATGTACGTAGTTTCCTATGCTATAAAACGCATTCGTTTCTCCTTTGGTTTCAATAAAACTTAAATATAAAATGTAAAGCATTGGTATCACAAAAAAACCGAAAATAAGTGCCACTAGGGGGAACAAAAGCAAACCGCAATATATATATTTTCTCCAATTTCTTTTTCTCCTTGCCGTAACAATTTCTGTTGACAATCTGACTATTTTTTGACGATCATCATATCTGACGGGTTCCATCCCACAGTCACCTCAGCTCCTATTTTCCAATCCGATTTAACGAAAGCTTGTAGCACTTGCACCCGTTTTCCAAACAATAGCAACTCAATTTCCCAAGCGGAGCCAAGATAGTTCATTTGAACGATCGAAGCATTGTACTTGTTGTAATAAAAAATTTCTGGCTCGCTTTCTTGTTCCTGAATGGTTAATTTTTCTGGTCGAATGTACAGTTTGACCTCATCTCCAATTGAATAAGAACGTTCTGGGCCCATCATATTTTTTGACTCAACGAGTACCTGAACGCCTTCCTCTAACTCAATACATACCATTCGACCGTCGACCGTTTTTACTTTACCCTCTAATTGGTTTGATTTCCCAATAAATTGAAAAACGAACTCGGTGCATGGATGCTCATAGATTTCCGTTGGTGTTCCAACTTGTTCAATTATTCCCTTATTCATTACCACGATTCGATCAGACAGGGAAAGTGCCTCCTCTTGGTCATGTGTAACAAAAATAGTTGTAACCCCCACCTCTTTCTGCAAACGCTTAATTTCAGCCCTTAATTCATAACGTAATTTAGCATCAAGATTGCTGAGTGGCTCGTCAAGCAACAATAACATTGGTTGCACTACTAGAGCACGAGCAATTGCCACCCGTTGTCGTTGCCCTCCGGATAATTGGCGCGGATACCGATTCTCCAATCCCACCATTTTCACTAAATCTAACGCCTGCTCGATTCTCTTCTTCCTCTCTTCTTTTGGAACTTTACGCAAAGATAAACCAAAATCAAGGTTTTCATAAACAGTCATATGCGGAAATAGAGAATATGTTTGGAATACCATTCCTAAACCACGTTTATACGGAGGAATATGTGTCACTTTTTTCCCTTTAATAAATACTTCTCCTTTATCAATATCAAGAAAACCAGCAATGACATTAAGTGTTGATGTTTTGCCGCACCCAGAAGGGCCAAGCAAGGTGAGTAGTTCACCTTGCTTGACTTGCAAATCGATACCGTTTAGGATAACGTTTTTCCCAATCTGTTTATAAACTCCCCTTATTTCTACGTCATTTACTACTGTTTGCATATGCTTTCACTCCCTAATTTATTTTCTAACCTTTTTCCCTAATTCTGGTGTAACTTCTTTAGCCCAACGATCTGTCCATTCTTCCCGAATTTCTGCCATCTTTTTAAAATCAGGGCGGAAAACATGATCACTATCTTTTAGACCAATAGATTTTTCGTACTTGGGCGCTACCTTCATTTCTTTGAGCACCGGGTAGAAACCGCTTTCTGCGATTTGTTTTTGCGACTCCTCACTTATCAAAAAGTTTACGAATTTTATCGCTGCTTCTTTATGTGGAGCATTCTTGACAACCGTCGCGCTGAATGCTTGCAATGGCGCTCCCTCTTTCGGAATAACCATTTTCAAAGGCACTCCCATATCAATCAACTCAGCTATCGCATAGCTGCCCATAACAGTGACATCTGCTGCTCCTTGTTGCACAGCTGGCATCATTTGAGTAGAGTTTTTGTAGAATGTATTGGAATAGCTAGCTAATTCCTTAGCTTTTTGCAAACCAGGTTCCAAATTATCCAAACTTCCACCATTAGCATTGGCAAGGTTATAAAGCAAAGCAAAACCCCAGTCATTGGCAATGTCGGCGAATGCTGTTTTTCCGTTATATTCAGGTCGAATAAGGTCATTCCAGGATGTAATGGGTGCCCACTTGTGTTTCTCAAACGTTTCCGTATTGTATGCAGGAGCAATTACCAACCCAAACACAGGCACTCCAACATTATTTACGACAACAAATCGCGGATCAACCTTATCCATGTTAGGAACTGTCGATAGATCTAATTTTTCAGTCAACCCTTTGTCATTAGCTCTTTGTACGTCCAAGGGTACATAAAACGCGACATCGTATTGGGGAGCGTTTTTCTGCAATTCCACCTTTGACAATATTTCTCCAGATAACCCAGGAACAAAGTTTACTTTAATTCCGTATTCTTTCTCAAATTTTGGAGCAATTACTTCGCGAATAGCTCTCTCGATTTTGCCACCATTCCCCGCGACTGTAATTTCAGTCGCACCATCTCCCGAATTGCTAGCCGGTTTAGCTTCGCTAGTTGCTTTAGGATTTGGAACACTGCAACCGACTAAAGACATAACAATTATAGAAACTAATATGGCAATCCAGCGTTTTTTCATCCGATTTCCCTCCTAACTTCTATTTACCTAGTTGTAAAACACGTAGCCCTTCTACCATACAATTTTCTTAATTACCACACATTCTTTTTGCCCCCCTCAACAGAAAACGTTTTCAAAAATGTTTATGTTAAAAAAACAGAGATGCTCGGTTTTGTATAATATTTCTTTTTTAAATCCACCTATTTTCCGTGATTTCACATGCCTCGGCGAGCAATTCAACAAGATGAACTGCCTTTATATGATCATGGAGATTTTCCTTGGCAATGCCCACCTTCATTTGCAATAAACAACCTGGATTAGTCGTTACAATAACATTCGCCTTTGTATCCTTAATATCAGACATTTTTGCATTAAGGATGTGCATAGACTCTTCAAAATGAATTAAATTATAAATCCCACCCGAACCACAGCAAAGGTTAGGATTATTTAATCGCATAAACTCAATGCCTTCAATCGACTGAATCAATGCTTCCGGCTCTTTTGTAACTTTTTGAACATTAGTCATATGGCAAGAAGGCTGGTAAGTAACCCTGTAAGATAAGACTCTCTCTAGTTTTAAACCAAGCTTATTTAAAATCACGCTAATATCTGCTACCTTTTGCTTAAAATGTCTTGCGCGCTCCAACCATTCGGGATCGCCTTCGAACAATCCATCATATTCCTTCAGCATGGCGCCGCAACCTCCCGCGCTATTTACAATATAATCAAACTCCTCTTTTTCAAACACTTCAATGTTACGTTTTGCCATTTCTTTTGCTAGTTCTTCTTCCCCAGCATGCAGTTGCAACGCACCGCAACATGTTTGATTATTAACTACGACAACCTCGCAACCAACCTTTTGCAATAGGCGAATGCTAAGTAAATTAATTCGGTAAAAAACCGCTTCCATCACACAGCCGGTGAAAAAGGCAACTTTCAAAGCTGGACGCTCGCTAATCGAAGGGTATCGGCGACCATCGTTTTTTCGAAAAGGAGGTTTCGCTTCAGTTAATCCCTTATCAAATAACTCCAACTTTTTCGGGAGCAAATATCGAAGCGGCTTCATATGAACAACCTTTTTCACACCTGATTTCTGATATACCCATAGAAAGCTACCAAGCTTATTCATGATGCTTTTACTTGGAAACACATGTTTAAAGACGAAACCCTCACAAAAACGCCGCAATGGAGACGAAGTCTGCTTTTTGTGATAGCGAATACTGCCTTTTACAAGCTCAAGCATTTTCCCATATTGGATGTTGCTCGGACAAACATGTTCACATGCACGACAGCCAAGACAAAGATCGATTGGAACACTTAATTCATTCACTGTGATATGTCCTTCTGCCGCCATACGAACAAGATTGATGCGCCCCCTTGGGGTTTGTGTTTCCGTTTTCATTGTCAAATAGGTAGGGCAGGAGGGCAGACAATAGCCACATCGAACACAGTCATATGTTAAATCCGCCGCCTTCTTTAAATACACGTTTTCTTGGGCTTCCATTATCTTAACACCAACCTGTCACCTGGTTTTGGGAAAATCTTTCCTGGATTCATAATGTTATTTGGATCCCACGCCTGTTTAATGCGTTTCATCATTTCAAGCGAAAACTGATCAAATTCCATTGGCATAAAGGACTTTTTCATCAGCCCGATTCCATGTTCCCCGGAAAGCGTTCCTCCGAGATCAAGGGCGGCTTCAAAAATCGCAGCCACCGCTTTCTCTACCTTCTTCATTTCCTCTTTATTGCGCTGATCACAAAGAATGTTTGGATGAAGGTTTCCGTCGCCAGCATGACCAAAAACAACGAGCTCGATGTCGAATTTGTCTTTAATTTCCCTTAACCGTTTTAGAAAAGATGGAATTTGGCTTCTTGGAACCGTCGCATCTTCAGAAATTTTCGTTGGTTTGTGTCGCGCAACAGCCGGAGACACAAGTTTTCGCACTTTCCACATTTTTTCTTCTTGGTCACTCGTTTCAGCTTTTTGGACGCGCAACGCTCCTGTCTTTTGCATTAATTTATAAACATAGTCCACCTCATCTCGAATAGCTAGGGGATGACCGTCAAGTTCTATAAAAAGAACCGCTTCGGCATTGATAGGCAATCCCATCGGCCGGTAACTCTCCACCGCCCAGATAGATGCTTGATCCATGAACTCGATCTTCGACGGAAGAATCCCCGAAGTAAGTACATTGGTAATCGCATAGCCCGCTTGCACAATATCATCGAAAACTGCCATAAGAGAAATCGTCGCCTGCGGTCTCGGAATAAGACGCAAAATTGCCTCTGTAATAATGCCAAGTGTTCCTTCTGAGCCAACAATTAATTTCGTTAAGTCATAACCTGTGACATTTTTGATCGTTCGTCCACCTGTGCGTATAATATGGCCTTCCGGTGTGACGACTTGCAATCCTAAAACATAATCTTTCGTTACTCCGTATTTCAGCCCCCGCGGCCCGCCCGAATTTTCCGCAATATTTCCAGCAATCGTCGAGACATTAGAACTACTCGGATCTGGGGGATACATAAGACCAACTTTTTGAGCAGCCCGATCAATGTCAGCTGTAATTACACCTGGAGAAACAACAGCAATCATATCATCCCTGTGGATTTCCAATACATCATTCCATAAAGATACATCAATCACTATCCCGCCCTCAATAGGCAAAGCCCCTCCACTTAATCCAGACGCATTCCCCCTTGGTGTAATGGGTATTTTTTCGCGATTGGCGAGTTTTGCAATTCCAGAAACTTCCTCTACACGTTTCACTTGACAAACAAGATCAGGCACAAAAAAACCAAAAGACGCATCATAACCATAACTAAGAAGATCCGTTTTTTTAATAAGAACTCTTCTTTCCTCTCCAACAATCCGAACAATTTGATCTACAATATCTGGCTGTAGCGGCATCATTCACCACCTCTTATATACCGACCTATACCTTTGTAACGCGCAATGACACTTTCAAGATGATAACGCATAGCCTGACGTGCTTTTCCTCCATCACCAGACAATATAGCTTCATAGATTGCACGATGCTCTTGAAGCACCCTTACAGGATCCCCTGCCCCCGCAAATGTATTAACTGCATTTTTGGTAACCGATTTAAAAAGCTTGTCAGAGATGAATTCCATTATTCTAAGAAACAGTGCATTTTGAGACATTGATGATATTTGCATATGAAAAGAAAAATCTGATTTAGCCGGCAATTTCCCTGACATAACCTCTTTCTCCAGTTCAGAAAACAATTGCGTTAACTTTCTTTTATCATCTTCTGTTCCTCTTATTGCTGCATAATAAGCTGCTTCCACCTCAATAGCTTGACGAAATTCCATAAGTTCTTGAATTTCGGTGTCATCATCTCCAAAAATATAATTTAAATCTAGAAAATGATTTCCTATCTCCCTGACAAAAGTTCCCACTCCAGGGCGTATCTCTAAAACACCAATAGCTTCCATAACAGCAATGGCTTCCTTAATCGTAGTGCGTGACACCTGAAACTTTTCCGCTAAATCACGTTCTGAAGGCAGTTTATCCCCTGGCCTTAATTGTCCTCGACGAATCAACTGTTGAATCTGCTCAATAATGGCTTGATAGACTCTTTTCTTCCTAATCGGTTTGATATCCATTTTTCCCTCTCCATATTTTTCTGTAATGCTTAACGGGATACCTTGTGTGGAGTTTTCATAGAACTTTTGATGCTACCTTACCAGTTACGTCAATTGATCTTTATTTTTTTAACTGCATTTCTTTTTGACGCTAGATGGAGAGCGAACGTTCTCATAAGCATTTCTGATTCTGAGATGAATTAAGGAAAACATTATAGGTAATGTGAACCTTACGTAGTGAAACAGCTCGTGGATGGTGCAAATTTTTAGAGGATCAGTGGTTGGTCCACCATACCACTTTAGCTAGAATATAACGCAAAAATAATTTATTTGTCAATATTGAATTTATTTAATAAGCAGAATATTTTATCAATAACTACTGATTAGCGTTTTTCATTACAGTCATTTCCATACCCTAAGAGACAAACAGAGTGTCCCTTAGGCAACATAGAGATGTTTTTTGGTCACATCAATGGGAATTCTCTTGCTTCGCAGCGTCATCGACGAACTCGACAG
>NZ_LQYX01000029.1:5736-32933 GCF_001587475.1 Geobacillus sp. B4113_201601 | reverse complement strand
CTTTCCGAGACCGAAGAAGCTCCAGGCCGGAAGAGAGGTCTTGTTGAGATTCCGCGATGCTGTATACACAGGCTAAGAGCACCACGAGCCCATACCGTTTCACCGCCCGAACGTGGCGAACACGGTCCACCTGACTTCAGCTGGTCTTTGTCCTGCAGGAAAACGCATTCAATCGTCCAGCGCTGGGCATCGTCACACAAGATCTCTTCATCGCTAAGCTCCGGGTCGATGCCGAAGACAACATGGAGATGAGGAGATGATCCGGTGTCATGGGTTGATCCGCCTTCCAAGTAAGCCGCACCACCGCGTCATCAAGACCGTTGAGCGCACCTTCGCAGCAGTAGGCACGATCACGCTCGTTCCCCACCGTGACGAGGAGGGGGTCGTTTGGCTCGATATAGCGGGGGAACTCCTTCGCTTGGATGGCGATGCCTTTCGGGGCAAGAATCCGGTTCGGCTTCGTTTTTTGGCAAATGGTATCATCAGATGAGGAATCCGCGGTCTTTCACCAGCCTTATAGGTCACTTGGCAAAATCATTTTTATATGGGCAACGCACTTCTCATGCGCACAAAATTCGTGCAAAATTTGTTCGGATTCTATCGTTTTTTCGGGATTCCCAAAAAATGAAAAATGACCGCAAACGCGGTCATATCAAGGGTTTCAGCAACTTCAACCCGAGCCGATCGTATGTAGATGGCGGCCCCGAGAGGATTCGAACCTCCGACGCACGGTTTAGGAAACCGACGCTCTATCCACTGAGCTACGGGGCCGTGTTGGCTCTGCATTCGGCATTGGACGGATAAATAGGCGGGCTCCTGAAGCCGTTGCGGCGGGAGAGTGAATGAAAGTCAAGAAACATCGCTCCTACAGAGAGCACGAGCAGCACGGTTTCCCCTTTTGACGCCGTGTTGCGCACTCAACGTCGGCGACTCCGCTCTCTCGTTTACGGCAGGGAGACCGCGTCTAGCTGCCAACGTACTGTCTATGAGACGTACAGCCTGTATTATAACGGTTTTTTGCTATGGTGGCAAGCTCTCTTTTATTCTTCCATCGCTCTCTTTGTCCGGCTCTACTCAGTCGCTTGTCCGTATCTCTCAGCTTGGCAAGCCATAGAGTCGGTCATGCAGCTTCCTCATTTCGGGAAACCGCATGACCGACAATTTTACGGCGAAAGAACAAAGCTCTTTTGAACTAGGAAACGATAAAATGTTTAGATTCACATTTCTAACCGCGTCCATTGACGACCATGCTTTTTCACCAGCCGGCTAGATCGCGAGCAACATTTTCTCATGAATGTTTTTGGCGAAATACCTCCGACGGGCTGGTGACAGGTGTGTTTTACCGGCCTTCTCATGCTAAGGAAAACTTGTCGATTCCTTGATGCTGTGCTACTCTATCCATAAGACATGAACTTCTTTGTCTGAGTGGTTGGCACATCCATCTTCCTTAAGCAGTCCGGTTCACGTCTCCTTTTTCGCTTGATCTCTGGTGTTAGTGGATCGGTTGGTTTACAGTAAATAACAAAAAGGGGAAAGAAGGTGTTTTTGTGAGCCTGCCTAACAACCATTTCGTTTCTCTCGAAGAGTTTTACCAAATGAGAGAAAGTACAGATCGGATCTTAGAGTACATTGACGGTACTGTCTTTATGTCCCCATCCCCTTCTACCCAGCATCAACGAATTTCCGGACGATTGCACGCCAAATTATTCAATTTTTTAGAAGACAAGGATTGCGAAGTCTTTCACGCCCCGTTTGATATTGAACTGAAAAACGACAAAATCGATGGAACAAAAATCGTCATTCCGGACTTATCCGTCATATGTGATCAAAGCGGATTAATGGAAAACAAATTTGTCGGAGTACCGACACTGATCATTGAAATAGTAAGTCCATCGAATCAAGCGCACGATTTGGTGTTTAAACTCAATCTCTATATGCAGTACGGAGTCCAAGAATACTGGATCGTGAATCCAATGCTCAATACGGTGCAAATTTATTCCCTCAATGACGAAGCCCAATACGAGCAAACCGATGTATTAAGAGGAAAAGGAATGGCTCGATCACGAGTGTTAAAAGGTTTTGAAGTCAATGTAGAGGAACTTTTTAAGGCGTAAACATAAAATATCATTTTTTTGCCCGTTCTTTCAGAAAGTCTTCTCCCTTGTCGGAAAGAATGGGCTCCGTTTTTTCGAGACTCAGATTGTTTTTTCCTTCTCCGTGCATACTCCTTCCTCCGAGCCGCCCCCCTTCTTTCCCTTTCGCTTCGCCTAGAAAGCTGGTGAAAAACGGTTGCTTCTCTTGAGCAATGGGGGAGCGTGTGAAAGGCGATACCGATGCGACAGAGCTTTTTCTATTTGAGAAACGAGGTCGGTAAGCGGCCTGCTTCCTTAAATCACCAGCCTTCTAGAATGGGAGATTCCTGCGAACCTCGAAGCATCGTGCGGATCTTTAGCAATAAGCCCGCTCCTCACTTTCAGGCGCGGAGGCGGGCTGTTGGTTCGGCCAAGTATGTGTGTTTACTTCCCGCAGCACTTTTTATACTTTTTCCCGCTGCCGCATGGACACGGGTCGTTGCGGCCGATTTTGGGCTCTTCCCGGCGGTATGGAATGTTTTTTGGCAAAGGCGGGTTTTGCAACAACGCTTGAAAATGGCGGTATCTTTGCTCGGCGAGCGCCTTCCATTTTTCTAATTTCGGATGGTCGAGCCCTAGAATGGTATAATATCCGTAAGCGGTTTGTTCTACATCGATCAGCCCGGAATGCCCCCGTTTTTCCACTCTTTCTAAATATTCTTCCACTTCCGGAAGCGCTTCTTGATCCAGCTGGTGGCAAAGCGCCTCAAAGCAAAACGCGCGCATGTCATCATCGCGCAGCTCGGAAAACACGTCCCGCAATACACGGACGGCCTGCTTTGATTTAATGTTGGCGAGCACATGAATGGCCGAAAAGACCGTTTCCTTTTGAAACGCATAGGGGCGTACGGCTTCGATGACTTCGCCGTTTTGAAACGCCGACAACGCATAAACGACTTGATCGAGGAGCACATCGTCATCCTGTTGTTCCAACAGCGAGGCTAGTCTTGGAATATATTCGGTGGCGCCCAGCAACGAAAGCGCATACACCGCCAAAATACCGTCGTACGTAAACCATGGCTGCTGTTCATTTTTCATCCACGTGAGACTCACGTCTTCCTTTGTCAGCCACTCGCGCTCAACGAGAATGCGCACGACTTGCTTGGCGGCGGAAAACAAGTTCTGGTTAAACATCTCTTCCTGTTCCAAGCGGGAAAGCAACGAAAAGTAGTGATCCCATACGTCGTCTTCCGCTCCCTCGGCCACAAGCCGGACAGCGCGTTGCCAAGACCGCGGGAAGTGGCGAAGCAGTTGCTGTCCGTAGGTTTCAAGTTGCGCAACCGAAAACGGGAAAAACCAGCGGACATACTTGGCCGCATCTTTGATGGTCAACAACCGTTCAAGCGCCCGATCGGTCAGCGGTTGTTTCGATACGCCGCGCAAAATCATTCTTCGCATGTCCTCGTCGGCAGTTGTGACGACCTCGTCAATGAGACGCTCCACCCACGCAGCTGGAACGCCTGGGTACTCCTCTATTGCGTAAAAGGCAAACTGACGGAGGAGAGGATCTTCACAAAATAAATACGGTTCGATCGTTTCTAAAAAGGACATAATCACACCCACCTTTTTCTTCCTTCGTCTCTGGTGCCAGCCGGACATCGACGTTCAGCTAGTCCCATGACGAATATTTTCCATTTTAACACTCTAACTGCAAAAATCGCAACGAAAATGATGGCCGTGACAGTGGTCGAAACGAGGGCCATCAGCAACCCAATAGATGCCAAACGATGAATACAGGGACATTTCTGTCATGGCTGTGCCCCCCCTTTATAATCATTGACAAAATCCCGCCTGTTTGAAACCTATCTTTTCTTCTCGTTAGCTTGCTTGTCTGATATACTAGAGAGAAAGGAGGTGAGTGTTTATGGAAGAAAAAACGATATTGGCGCAAATCTTGCAAGCGCTTGATTTGTACGCGGCAGACATGCGCAGTCAGTTCGAAGCGCTCTATGAGAAATTTGACTCGCTCCATCAACAAGTCCAAACGCTGAACGAACAGACGAACATGATGAACAAACGGATGGAAGACATGGAAAGACGCATGGAAGAGATGGACAAACGGATCGGAGAGATGGACAAGCGCATCGAAGAAATGGATGGGCGCATCGAGGAGATGGACGGACGGTTTGAGCGGCAAATCGCCCAGTTGGAGCGCACCGTGAACGAACGGTTCGAACGGCTCGAAGCGAAACTCGGCCACATCCGCGTCGAACTGGCTGAAACACAAGAGACCGTTGACTTTCACTCCGTCAAAATCGCCCAGCATGATCGAAAAATCCGCCATTTGCTTCACACCCGATAACATCTCCACTGCCATCATGCCCCCGCTCTTCCATCAGGGCGGGGGCGCGCACATTAAGACAGTTCACAGGCAAGTAAACAAGTCTTCGAGGGTCGGCAACCGCGGTTCACATTAAGACAGTTCATAGGCAAGGTCGGTCGCTAAGGCGGCGTTGTTTTTCACTAAGGCGATGTTCGCTTGTAAGCTTTTCCCGTCGGTGAATGTTTTCACCCGGTCAAGCAAAAACGGGGTGACCGCTTTGCCGGTGATACGCTTTTCTTCCACTTCCTTGAGCGCTTGTTCGATGATGGCGGTGATGTACGATTCCTCAAGCTCGTCTTCTGGCGGAACTGGATTGGCAACGACGAAGCCGCCGGCTAAGCCGAGCGCCCATTTGGTTTCAATGAACTGGGCGATCTCTTTGGCGCTGTCTAAGCGGTAATCGACGCGAAACGGGTTTGTCCGCGAGTAAAAGGCTGGCAGGACGTCCGTCTGATAGCCAAGAACCGGAACGCCGTGCGTCTCGAGGTACTCAAGCGTCAAGCCTAAATCCAAAATCGATTTCGCCCCGCCGATGCAGACGATGGAAGCTTTCGTTCGCATGCCTTTCATCCTTTCGGGCGCATCCATTCGAAACTGACGAGCCTGTTTCCAACCTTTACTATTGTATCATACGGCGCCTACAAATGAAAAAAGCACCCCACCTATACAGCGGGGCGCAAGATTGCTAGTTTTTGTATGCGCAATACGGGCGCAGCTTGACGCCGATCAAGCTGCCAAGGAAAGCAAAGACAAACCAAGCCCAGCCGTGAGCGCTGAAGGAAGCGATGCCGCCAAAATACGCACCGATGTTGCAGCCGAACGCCAGTCGGGCGCCGTAACCCATCATCAATCCGCCGATGAGCGCGCCAATCGTCATGCGCGTCGGCCGCTTCCATTGCACCGGCTTCGCATAGCGGCCAGCGAGCGCCGCGGCCAATAAAGCTCCGAACATTAAGCTAATGTCCATGACCGCCGTTGTATCGTAGTAGAGCGGATTGGCGAGCGCCTGCCGTTTCGCCTCGTCTTGCCAATATGTCCAAGCGGTCGGATCAATGCCAAACAGTTGCACCGCCTTCGCGCCCCATAAGGCAAACGCGGACGTGATGCCCCACGGTTTGCCGCTGATGAGCAGCACGAGCGCATTGACAAGAGCGAGCAGCAGCGCGCCAGCAAGAAGCGGCCAAGGACCCTTGTACATGGCCTTCCAGCCGTTCCGATTGGCAAGCGGCATCGTCATCAGCTTGCCGTGGCGCCGCTTTTCCATCACCGTCACAATATAATAGACCGCTCCTAACAAAACAAGCTGGCATCCAAACCCGCCAAGCGCGCCGAATTGGACAATGAACGAGAACGGCTCCCATTGCGGCATTTGCGCCCATACATCAAAGTGAGCCGTGGCAATGACCGATCCGGCGATAAAACCGATGAGCGTCACTATGCCATTGGCATCGCCGCCGCCAATATGATACAACGTCCCGGACGCGCAGCCGTCCCCCAGCTGCATGCCGATGCCAAACAGAAAGGCGCCGACGATCACCGACACCCCTACGCCAAATACATACCCTGACACCGGATGGCCAAACGCCGATCCTTTCAACAATAGCGGCAAAAACAACGCGCTGGCCACCGCCATCATGATCATCTGCGCCCGAATGCCTTCTCCTTGGCGGTACAAAATGAATTTCCGCCACGCCGAGGTAAAGCCGAAATGGGCCTGGTAAAGCACAAAGCCACCGAGTGCTCCCAACAAATACAACATCGCTTGTTGCCAAGACACGCGGCTATACAAGAACAACGCGCCGCCGATTAGGACGAAGCAGGAGACTGCAATGATCCATGCCGTCGGATTTTTCGGAGCGTTCGCCGCCTGCTTGGCGCGAACGTCTTGTTGCGCGGTCATTTCCATGGTGCATATCCCCCTTTTTGCTTTCGTTGACACGCTTATAATACTATAAATACGATCGATTTTCTATGATTTCGTCTCGAAACGTTTTTCCCAAGCCGCTGTATGGTATAATACAGAAAACGACCGTTCAAGAAATGAATGTTGTCGAACCATATTTTTTGACGCCGTTGAAAGGCCGAACATCCTTGATAGATCAACATTTCTAGAGGGAGGAGACTGTCATGTGGAACGAATTTAAAAAATTCGCCATCCGCGGCAATGTCATTGACTTGGCCGTTGGGGTCATCATCGGCGGGGCGTTTGGCAAAATCGTTTCCTCGCTCGTCAATGACATCATCATGCCGCTTGTCGGGTTGATTCTAGGCGGCATTGATTTCAGCAGCTTATCATGGAAAGTCGGCAAGGCGGAAATCAAATATGGAGCGTTTATCCAAACGGTTGTCGACTTTTTGATTATCGCCTTCTCGATTTTCCTGTTTGTCAAACTGATCAACACCTTATACGAACGGGTGAAAAAGCAAGAAGAAGTGAAGGAAACAGCGCCGACGCTGACAAAAGAAGAAGAGCTGCTCACCGAAATTCGCGATTTGTTAAAGCAGCAGCGGGAAACGATGTAAGCATCTGGAGGCCGGTGATGAAAGGAGCAGGTCGCTTTACCGCCAAGTCTCTCCATCGGAGACACTTGGCGGCATCAGCTTCCCATTTCACGTGATCTGGAATCCTTACTAGCACGAAGCGGCACGGCCGGGCGAAGCCATATTGGCAGTGCCGATGCGGACGGCCGCTTCACAAAGTTCGGGGGAGTTCGGTCCTGCCGCTCTATCAAAGGAAATCATCCACCCTCAAGCGAACGAATCGCTAGGGTGGATGCTGTTCTTTTGCCAGCGCTGATCCTCCCGGCGCAAACCGCGTATAGTCAGGTCAATGATGGACGACGTCACTGATCAATATCGATTCGTTTCCCATATACTGCATGCGGATAAGAAAAAAGGATTGCCATGGCTAGCCAATGTTTCACATTGATCATTGTTTTGGCGACCCCTCCCCCGAAGTTCGAGCAGTCAAGTTCTCCTCGCTCGTTCTCAATCGGAAAGAAACATCCGCTTGTCTTGACGTCCGCTCATTGTCAAAGCAGCCAGTACGCCAGCGGTGCGGTGAGGATGAGCGTCAATACCGTCCGCTCGAACCAAATGACGAGCAGTTTCGGCAAACTGAGCGGAATCTCAGTGGATACAATGCATGGAATGACAGCAGAAAAGAACAAGATGGCAGAAACGGAAACAACGGCAATTATAAATTTTGTTACGAGCGGTGCTTCAGTGACAAGCAAGGCTGGCAAAAACATTTCGGCGATCTCGATGGCCGAAGCTTTCGCTGCCAACAACGGCTCTGGAATTTGCAAGAGAAGAGTAAACGGATAAAACAGATAGCCCAGCCAATCAAAAAACGGCGTATATTCAGCGAGCAGCAGCCCGATCAGTCCGACCGACATAATGGAAGGCAAAATGCCCATCGTCATGATAAAACCATCGCGCAAGTTTTCCCATATATTCGTCCCGATCCCTTTTGACTGCGCTACCGCTTTCATCGCCTCAGACCAAGCTTGTTTCATATAGTTACCCGTCACTCTTTGCTCGGGATCCCCCTTGCCGTCGTAGTATTCATCGCTCATGCGGCTTAGCGGCCACATCCGAGCGGTGAACGCTGTAACGGCAAACGTGACGAGAAAGGTCACCCAAAAATACGTATTCCATATCGACATTAACCCTAACGTTTTCGCGACAACCACCATAAATGTGACGGATACGGTGGAGAAGCCGGTAGCGATGATTGCCGCCTCTTTCACCGTATATTTGCCCTCTTTGAACACTTTGTTCGTGATCAAAAGACCGATGGAGTAGCTGCCGACAAAGGAGGCAACGGCATCGATGGTCGAGCGGCCCGGCGTTTTCCAAATCGGCCGCATGATCGGCTGCATCCACACACCAACGAATTCAAGCAGCCCGTAGCCAACAAGAAGAGCGAGAAAAACCGAGCCAATCGGCACAAGCAAGCCGACGGAAACGACGAGCTTATCGTACAAAAACGGCCCCATATCCGGCTGAAACAGCCACGACGGACCGATGTGAAACACAAGCATGACCGCCGTGATCAGTCCTAGAACTTTCAACAGTGAAAAAACGGTTGTCACAGCATCTTTGTTCCACGTTTTTTTGTAAAACGGATAAACGGCACCGAGAGCGATCACGATAAGAGCATAATAAGGAACAAGTGCCGAAAACTGGGTGCGGATCCATGTCACAATATGATCGAGCAAAATTGACGATGTGCCGCCGATCGAAACCGGGACGAAAAATACGAAAATGCCGATGGCGCTAAAGACGAAAAACTTCCATGCCCCGCTTGCCGGCGTGGATGGCGCTATGGTTGGATCCGCTTTCATTTCTCTCCACCCCCATTGTTCTTCTTACGCAAGACTGTGCAACCGGAAGCATCCCGCTTCCGGTCGCCAAACGCTTCAACGGAAGACCATCCCCCCTCAAGCGCGCACCTTTCCTCCCGCCACCACCACCTTCCCGTCCTTGATCACCGTCTCCGCATGGTTGACGCCGTAATAGTACATGATTTGCACGTAGTTCGGGACGTTGAAAACGACCAAATCCGCTTTCTTGCCTGGTTCAAGGCTGCCGATCACATGGGCGCGGCCGATGGCGTGGGCGGCGTTGATCGTGGCGGCGGCAAGCGCCTCGGCCGGGGTCATGCGCATATGCAAGCAGGCAAGGCTCATGACCAGCGGGAGCGAGACGGTCGGCGATGAGCCGGAGTTGCAGTCGGTCGCTAAGGCGACTGGGACGCCGGCGTCGAGCAAGCGACGGGCGTTGGCGGCGTTGGTTAGTAAGAAAAACGCTGTGCCTGGCAAGAGGACGCCGATCACGCCGCGCTCCGCCATGCGGCGGAGGCCGTCATCAGAGGCACGAAGCAAGTGGTCGGCCGATATCGCCCCCACCTCAGCAGCCAGTTCGGCGCCGCCGTACGGTTCGATCTCATCGGCGTGGATTTTCGGCGTCAAGCCGTGCGCTTTGCCTGCTTCGAGGATGCGGCGCGCCTCATCAGGGGTGAACACGCCGCGCTCGCAAAAGACGTCGTTGAACTCAGCCAACCCCTGACGGCTGACTTCAGGAATCATTTCTTCGACGATCAAACGGATATATTCCTCCCGGTCGTGCTTCCACTCCGGCGGAACGGCGTGGGCGCCAAGAAAGGTGGAAACGACATCGACCGGATGGGTGTCATGAAGCCGCTTGGCGACGTTAAGCTGCTTCATTTCATGCTCAAGGCTTAACCCGTAGCCGCTTTTCGCCTCAACGGTCGTGACGCCGTGA
The DNA here is from genome assembly GCF_001587475.1 of Geobacillus sp. B4113_201601. Lineage (NCBI taxonomy): Bacteria > Bacillati > Bacillota > Bacilli > Caryophanales > Anoxybacillaceae > Geobacillus > Geobacillus sp. B4113_201601. The sequence goes on along the minus strand of NZ_LQYX01000029.1, from coordinate 23,189 downwards.
AGCAAAAACTGATCGAGCCGCCGCTTGCTTTCTTCGTACAGCGTCTCTTCCGACGCCTCGCGGGTGGCCTTTGTCGTCGCGTGAATGCCGCCGCCAGCGTTCATGATCTCCATATACGTCGCCCCGCCGAGGCGCATCGTCCATTCGTGTTCACGGCTACCGGCGTAAACGAGATGGGTGTGCGGGTCGACAAGGCCGGGGGTGACCGTTTTGCCGCGGGCGTCGATCACCTCTGCTTCGGCAAGCCGATCCGCGAAACGGCGGACGAGTTCGTCGTCCGGACCAACGGCGGTGATCGTGCCGTTTTCGATCCAGACGCTGCCGTTTTCCATGATGGAAAGGTCGCTCATGTTCTTTCCCACAAGCGGAGCCGCGGAGCTTCCCGCCAGCGTGACGAGCTGGCGGGCGCGGCGGACAAAGAGCGGGCGCATAGGCGGTTCTCCTTTCTACTTCAGCATCGGCATATCGATGCCTTTTTCTTTCGCTGTCCGAATGGCGAGCTCATACCCCGCGTCGGCGTGGCGGACAACACCAAGACCGGGGTCGGTCGTCAACACACGCTCCAGCCGTTTTTCCGCCTCTTTCGTCCCGTCGGCGACAATGACCATGCCGGCGTGAATGGAGTAGCCCATGCCGACGCCGCCGCCGTGGTGAACCGACACCCAGCTTGCGCCGCCGACCGCATTCAACAGGGCGTTTAAAATCGGCCAGTCAGCGATGGCATCGCTTCCGTCTTTCATCGCTTCCGTCTCCCGGTTCGGCGAGGCGACCGAACCCGAGTCCAAATGGTCGCGTCCGATGACGATCGGCGCCTTCAATTCACCGCGGGCGACCATGTCGTTGATGAGTTTTCCGAACTTCGCCCGCTCGCCGTAGCCAAGCCAGCAAATGCGCGCCGGCAACCCTTGGAATTGGATTTGTTTTTGCGCCATGCGGATCCAATGGCAAAGGCGTTCGTTCTCGCTGAACTCGCGCAAAATGACTTCATCGGTTTTGTAAATGTCTTCCGGATCGCCGGAGAGCGCCACCCAGCGGAACGGGCCCTTTCCTTCACAAAAGAGCGGGCGGATGTACGCCGGCACAAAGCCCGGGAAAGAGAAGGCGTCTTCGACTCCTTCGTCTTTCGCTACTTGGCGGATGTTGTTGCCGTAATCAAACGTCACCGCTCCTCGGTGTTGCATCGCCAACATCGCCCGCACATGCGCGGCAATCGACTGTTTGGCGCGGGCAACGTACTGCTTCGGATCGCGCACCCGCAGCTCGGCCGCCTCCTCAAGCGTCAACCCGGCGGGGATGTAGCCGTTTAACGGATCATGGGCGGACGTTTGATCGGTCAAGACGTCCGGAACAAAACCCATATCAACGAGCCGCGGCAACACTTCGGCCGCATTGCCGACAAGGCCGATCGACAGCGCCTTTTTCTCTTCCTTCGCCCGTTTGGCCATGGCGAGCGCGGCGTCCAGACTGTCGGTCATCGTGTCAAGGTATTTCGTGTCAAGGCGGCGCTGGATGCGGGCCGGGTCGACTTCAACAGCGAGACAGACGCCGCCGTTCATCGTCACCGCCAACGGCTGCGCCCCGCCCATGCCGCCAAGGCCGGCCGTTACCGTGATCGTTCCTGCCAGCGTGCCGCCAAAGTGCTGGCGCGCCACTTCGGCGAACGTTTCGTACGTCCCTTGGACGATCCCTTGGCTGCCGATGTAAATCCAGCTGCCGGCCGTCATTTGTCCGTACATGATCAGCCCTTTTTTGTCCAGTTCATGGAAATGGTCCCATGTCGCCCATGCCGGCACGAGGTTCGAGTTGGCCATGAGCACGCGCGGCGCATCCGGGTGGGTGCGAAACACCGCGACCGGCTTGCCCGATTGAATGAGCAATGTCTCATCGTTTTCCAACCGGAGAAGAGTGTCCACAATCGCCTCGTAACATTCCCAGTTGCGCGCCGCTTTCCCGATGCCGCCGTAAACGATCAACTCATCGGGCCGCTCGGCGACATCCGGATGCAAGTTGTTGTGCAACATGCGCAGCGCCGCTTCCTGAATCCATCCTTTCGCTCGCCGCGTTGTTCCGGAAAGCGCTTGTACCGTTCGTTTGTCTGTCATCGTCATCCTCTCCTTTTCCCTCTTTGCTTTTATTGTAAGGAAGAGAAGAAGACGGAGATAGATGCGCCTCTTTTAAAGGTGAGTCATTTTTTTCGAAATTTCATATTTCTTTTCTCTTCATTGATCCATTTCTTTTGATGACTGTTCATTTTTTTTGAAAAAAACCGCCTACCGCGGTGATGACCGATACGATCGTTGTTCATCGCGGTAGGCGGTCGGCGTCTGATTCAGTTCGGCTTTAAAGACGCGCGTCAAATAATGGGCCGTGCGAAACCCGGTCTGTTCGGCGATTTCCTTAATCGAGAGGTCGGTTTGCCGGAGCAGCCGTTTCGCCTCCTCAAGCCGCCGGTTCGTCAGCCATTGGCGGAACGTCACGCCGCGCTTTTTCGACAACAAATGGCTGAAATACGCAGGGCTGCGGCCGGCTGCCGCCGCGGCCTGCTCCAACGAGAGCGACGGGTCGCGAAAATGCGCTTCCATATAGCGGAGCCCCCGTTCGATGGCATCGACGCGCGCGTCTTCCGCTGCTTGCCTCGCTTCGTCAAGCAGCCGGTGCAAAAACAAAATCAATTCCTGAACAATGCGATACAACACCGGATTATACAAAATTTCCTGAAACAGGCGCATGTACTCGCGTTCAGTCGCGCCGCGGTCCAGACGGTACGTCTTCATAAACCGGCGGATTTGTGCCAAAATGCTCGTCAACCGCGTGCGCACCATCTCCGGACTCGGAAACGGCGACGTCCAATCGGAAAATTCCCGTTGCAGCCATCGTTTGACCGCTTCATGGTCAAACCGCTCAAGCATCTCGATCCATTGCCGCTGCTCTTCCGGCGTCAGAAACGGATCCAAGTGGCGCCACGGTCCGTCATCCGGCGCCGGAGCGATCACTTGCCGATAGCCGATAAAAAACGTCGTCTCGAGCAGCCGGCGGGCGGCTTGGTATCGCTCACGCACCGATCGCCGGCCATCCGGCGGCATGATGACGACCGCCAATGGCTCATGATGGTCCTCCTCCCAATCGCGCAACATCTTCCATGCCTCTTCTTTTCCATCGCCCGGCAGCTCGGGAAAGAGACAGGCCGCCATATGGGTCAATGGCAAAACGCGCGCCCGCCGGCGAAACGGATAGCCCGTTAAAAAGCGGACCACTTCGGAAGAGAAGGCAGGTTGTTCGGCCTGCACAAGCCATACGTGGGTCGACACATCAACACGTTCATCAACAAACAACGAGCGATAATCGTCATCATAGCCGCCAACGCCCACGGACGCACGAGAGCGCCCGTCCCCGGCGGAAAATGAAGCCGCCGTTCGCAACGCTTGCTTCAATTTGGCGGGCTCAAGCGGCTTCACAAGCAAATCGACGCATTGCCAGTCGATGGCTTGCTTCGCCCGTGCGAATGTCGCCTCCGCGGTTGCGGCAATCACGCGCTGGCAAAACAGGCGGATGCAAGATGCCGCTTTCCCCCACTGTTCATACGGAATCATATCCAATTCGACGTACAATAGCTCCGGCGCTTCCCGCTCCAGCAGCGCCATCATCTCCTCGACCGTAGCCGCCGTATATACTTGCTCAATCGGCAAGGAATACGCGGACACGAGCCAGCGGATCGCTTCTCGTTCCTTGTCGTCCCGTTCGGCAATGACGAGTTTCATCTTCTCACCGCCTTAGCTGCTTGATGAAATGGTTCAGGCAACGTGTTCAGCGAATGTGTTCGGCGCTGCTTTGCAAACGTCGAAAGTCAACTGCCCCCATGGTGCCTGCACCTAAGTGAGGGGTCTCCTTGCCAACATTGGAGATGAAGAAGGATTTCGAAGCAAAAAGCAGCGGCGAGCGCCACGGTTTTTCCGCCTTCATCCACGAGCGGGTTGACTTCGCAAAGATCGACGCTGATCGTGTTCGGATGAGAAACGACGCGGCGGATGAGCGCGCGCACCAGCGATGGTGCGAGTCCAAACGGCGACGGCGCGCTCACCCCCGGCGCGGCGGCAGCGCTGATCGCATCCATGCAAATGGTCAACATCACGCCGTCATACGCTGAGGCAAATCGTTCGATCTGTTCATACGCTGCCTCCATCGGCCCCGCAGTCAGCTGTTCTTCCAGCATGTACTCGCATCCGTACCGCTGTGCATCCGCAAACAGCGCCGCCGTGTTGCCGAGCTTCTGAATGCCTAAGCAGCAATACCCTACCTGTTTGTCCTCATCCAAAATTTGCCGAAACATCGTCCCGGATGTCGGCCCGTTATCATACGGCCGCAAATCGAAATGAGCGTCAATGTTGATGATGCCAAGGCGGGCGTTCGGCCCAAGCGCTTCACGGACGCCCAAATAATGGCCATACGCCGTCTCATGGCCGCCGCCGATCACCACCGGCACCGCGCCACTTCGCAGCAGGCGGGCGACGGCTTTGCCGAGTTCGGCTTGGCTTTGTTCGAGCTGTCCGTCCACGCAAACGACATCGCCGGCATCAAAGATGGACGCGCCTTGCGGAAGATGCCATGGCAGCCGGCCCAACGCCGCTTTCACAGCGGCCGGCGCCTCTTTCGCCCCTTGACGGCCTTGGTTGCGGCGCACGCCCTCGTCGCAGGCAAAGCCGATGAGAGCCGCTGCTCGTTCCATCGGCGCCAACGGCTGCGATAAATCCAACAGGCGGATGCGCTGATGGAGGCGAAACGCCCGTTCATCGCTCACACTGTCCACCCTCCCCGTCCAGCGACTTTGCTCGGGTTGTTGATACATCGAACCATCTCCTTTCGACGATCAGCTACCTGTTTCTTTCGCTGCCGCTTTGCCGTTCTCCTTCTTGCAGGGGCAGAAAGAGGAAATCGCCTCTTTCCCGCGAATAAAAGAATACAGATCGACAACAGAAAGGGGGACACAGCATGAAATCAACCGTCAACTTACATGACGTCATCGCCGGCCAAAGCGCGCCGCCGCCGTGCGATACAACGCTCGGCGTTCGCTTGACAGAAGCCCGGGACGGCTATGCGAAAGGAGTATGGAAGGTAAGCGAATCGCTGCTCAACGGCAACGGCGTCATTATGGGCGGGTTTGTCGGCGCAGCTGCGGATATTGTGATGGCGTATGCGGTGACGACCTTGCTTCGCGATAACCAAATGCACGCTTCGATCAATTTGCACACGACGTTTCATCGTCCGCTGGAAGCGGGGGAAGCGGAAATCGAGGCGCTAGTGGAAAAACCCGGGCGAACGGTCGTTTATGTGACCGCCACCGTGCGGCAAAGCGGCAAAGAGGTGGCGAGCGCCACGTCATCCGTGATCATCATGGAAAAACGATGAAGGTCATTCGTGCGAGCGGGTCATGGGCAGGATTCCGAAAGAAGGCCAAACAGGCTGGTGAAAAGCGGTTGTTTCTTTCGGACAATGGGGGGAGCGTGTGAAAGACGATTCTGACGCGACAAGGCTTTTCTATTTAAGAAGCGAGGCCGGTAAGCGGCCTGTTTCCTTAAATCACCGCCCCTCAAAACCTACTGGAAAGAAAGCGGCATTTCGGACAACGACTCCGGACGCCTTGGCTCTTCACAACGGGCAGGGGGAATGATGATGGGCTTTGCCCGCCAGCGCGAGCCGAACTGCAGGGGGCGCTCAGTTCCTAACCGCCCCCAGTGACAAAGCGCCGAAGAAAGCGCTGTCAAAAAACAGCGGCTTTTCGGCGCTTTCCGTTGCTTGTTAAGAGCGGACAAACGTTTTCGGCATCACGACGGCGACGACTTGCCCGCGGGCGCATAATTCACCGTTCGCAAACACTTCGGTGTCAACTTGCCATTTTTTCGGGTGAATTTCCGTCACCGTGCCGATGGCCACAAGCGGCACCCCGTGCGGCGTCGGTTTGAGAAAATCGACGTGCAGCGAAGCGGTGACAAAGCGCGGCGGCGTCTCCCCGCTACCCGGCTCATGGCCGTTTTTCCGGTGCAGCGCCAGCGCTGCTGAACCAGTACCGTGGCAGTCGATGAGCGAGGCGATCAATCCACCGTATACAAACCCAGGGATGGCAGTATGTTCGGGGCGCGGCGTGTATACGGTCACCGTCTTGTCCCCTTGCCATCCGGTGCGGAAATGGTGGCCCGTCTCATTCAAACGGCCGCAGCCATAGCACCAAGCGAATTCCTCCGGATAGTCGTCTTGAATGGCGTGAACGATCGTTTCTTCCATGACATCTCCTCCCCTCTTTATTCTTAGTATATCATCCAATTGAAAAAGTCTCGACCCTAAAGCGCACTTTTTGCCCTAAAGTTGCTGTCCATGCTACAATGACCGTCATGAACAACGAAGTGGCTCCATCAGGAATCATTCCCACATGTCAGCCCACACACGGACTGCCATCCGTACAAAACGAAGCTGACAGGACCTATAAGGATGGTGATTTCGGGAAAAATACGGATGGCCACCCATTTTCTATAAAAATGCCGAACTGACGCGGATTTTCATCCTTGGGTGGAGGGCAAACCGTTGCCCATGGAACTTTCCGTGAAAATGCCGAACTGACGCGAGATTTTCACGCCTCGGTGGAGGGCAGATCACACTGCCCATGAAACTTTTCTGATTAAAAAGGCCGCCCATTGGTGTGTGACAGCGGTTTTTCACCGGCCTTCTATGCCACCGGTCGATGTGCGGTCAAGGCAAAAAAATAGAAAGAGGCGCCAGCCACGCTCTGACGCCCAAAGCCCGATCGATGCAAAATCGCGGGCTGCCTGTTTTCATTCTTCTTATCGTTCCGGTTCGTAAAATTCGATCCATTCCCCGTCCGGGCCGAGGAAAAACAAATATTTCGCCCCGTTCGGAAGCGCGGTAATGTCCTCCCAAACGAGCGGAACGCCAAGCGACACGAGCCGCTCTTTCTCCTGTTCAATGCCTTCGACCGTAAATGCGACGTGATGCACTTTTCCTTCCGTCGGCAAATCCGGATTGTATCCTTCGATGAGCTCAACGATGACTTGGCCGTCAAGCCCCAAAAACGCCAGTTTCATCGTCCCGTTCGTATGAATCATCTCGCTGAGCAGCTCGAGGCCGACGACGTTTTGATAAAATACTTTCGATGTTTCAATATCTTTCACTTGGATGCCGACGTGTTCAAATTTTTTGACTGCCATCCGCTGTTCTTCCTTTCTCTCACGTTCTACGATTCAATGGAAAACACAGCCCGCAAATACGGGGTCATTGACGGTGGAAAACGTATTTTTTCCTAGCCCCTGCCATAGATAGCGATCAAGGGCGTACGCCCCCTCCGCTTTCCATCCCTCCGCCTCATCGTTCGTCAGCACGAGGGAAACCATCGTTCCTTGGGTTTCCCATACAGGTGGACATAGCCGTCCCCGCAGTCGATATGCACGACCGCCTAGCGATCGAACCGGATGAGCTCCGTCCGCACGCAGCGCATGACGTGAACGGGAAACGTCGCCGCCACCACATGCGCCGCCATGCAAGCGCGGAGCGACAGTCGTTCCGCCACGCCCCCTCACCTCCCATCATCAAAAACCCCCTTCCGCCTCGGAATGACGCGAAAGGGGGTGGCCGTTCTTATCATCCAAAGCGACATCGCTTTGCGGGTGTTAGCACCTTGCCAGCGGCAGGTTGCTGTGGGGTCATCAAGCCCGTTCTCTCGCCCACTCTTGATAAGACGTATGCAATTTGTCTTCTATCTTATCATACATCATCAAAGGCGGCAATCGTCATTGTTCGACTTCCGGTTGCTCGGACGTGACGCCGACATCTTTCCACGTCAGTTTCGAGCCCGGATCGACCGTAAAGTTGGCGACGCGGTTGTTAACCGCAAGGATGGAGAAGCGATACAGCGTCGGAATGACCGGAACTTCTTCGTTCATCAGCTGTTGCCATTCACTGTAAATTTTCCGGCGATATTCTTTGTCAAACGCCTGCTCCGAATGGCCTTTTTCCAACAGTTCATCGTTTTTCTCATTGACCCAGCGCGAGTAGTTGAACATGACGTTCCGTCCATACAATCCGTATGGATCGACGTCCGTGCCCGTCGCCCACGCGGCTGCGTAAACGTCCACTTTCGGATCATCTTTTTTGACCATATCATAGAAAGAGTTGAACTCCGCCAAGCGTCCGTCCACAAGCTGAACATCGAGACCCACATCTTTCCAGCATTGCATATAAAACTTGGCCAACGGTTCAGCGATGTCCCCGCCGCTCATCGCCAAGAAGTTGATCTTGAATTTTTTGCCGTTCGGATCTTCGCGGAGGCCATCGCCATCCACATCTTTATATCCCGCTTCATCCAGCAATTGTTTCGCTTTTTCCGGATTGTACGTATACCCTTTGATCGAATTGTCATGGTAGCCCGGGAACGACGGCGGAATGAGCGTGTTCGCCGGGAAGCGTAAGCCATGATACAGGCGGTCGGCCACCTCTTGGGTGTTGATGGCGTACGCCATCGCTTGGCGCAGTTTTTTGTTTTGGAATTTCGGATTGTCCATGACGTTTTCTTGCTTTTTCGCATCCCAGTGGCCGAGTTTAAAGCCGATATAGTTGTACGCCAAATCTATTCTGCCGATAAACTGAATATTTTTTGTTCCTTTAGCATTCACATATTGGTCAGTTGGGAATTCTGCAACATCGATTTCCCCTTTTTTCATCGCTTGCAAAATGACTTTCGGGCTGACGACTTTTAAAATGACACCCTTCAATTTTGGTTTGCCATCCCAATAGTCATCATTGCGAACAAACTCGACCGACTCGCCCGGAACGATTTTCTTCACTTTGAACGGTCCGAAGCCGATCGGGTTTTTCCGAATTTTATCCGATTTCGCCAAGTCTTTGATCGGAATGTCTTTCAAGTAATGCTTCGGCAGCGGATAGGCCCAAATGCCGGTCAACACCGACGGATTGGCCTGTTTCCATGTAATCGTCAACGTCTTTTTGTCGATGACTTTAATGCCAGAAATTTTATTCGCTTTGCCGCTATGATACTCTTCCATTCCAACGATGCCTTGGATGAGCGCATCGCCATAGCGGACGCCGGTGTAATCTTTACTGCCAATGACCAAATAGGCGTACTCCAAGTCTTCGGCGGTCACCGGCTGGCCGTCATGCCAGTTGACGTTGTCTTTGATGCGGATCGTCATCGTCTTTTTATCTTTAGATAGCTCATACGTTGCAGCACCGTCATTCGTAATTTCATAGTCGCTATTGATTCGGAAGAGACTTTCGTCAAAAAACTGCATGACTTCTGCATCGGGTTCTCCTTGGTAAAATGCTCGATTGAGCGTCCCTTCAAACGGCGTGTCGGACACAAGGCCGTATTTCAGCACGCCGCCGTCAATGATTTTCCCGTCGTTTTTCACCGTCATCGGGAATTTGCTGGTGTCTTCCTTCTGGGCCGCCGGTTTTTCGTTGTTGTTACCCTTTCCACTCGTTGTGTCGGATTTGCCCGTGCACCCGGCGAGCACGAGCAAGAGCGCGGCGAGAGTCGCCAACCATTTTCTCTTCACATTTTCTCCCCCTTATCCTAGTCGTTGTCTTGCATCAGCCGCACGTTTCAACGCTTGGCCGATAAAATTTATGCACAGCATCATTACTAAAATAAGCAATGATGCAGGCAACCAAACCCACCATTTGTTTTGCAGCACATCCGGATTGGTCGCATAACTGACGAGCGTGCCCAAGCTCGGCGTGCTCTCCGGCAGCCCGAAGCCAAGGTACGTGAGACCGGACTCGATGCCGATGTTGCCCGCCAAATTTAACGTCAAATTGACAATAATGATCGAGCTGAGGTTGGGCAAAATTTGGAAAATAATAATTTTCCAATCCGGCGTGCCGAGCGTTTTTGACGCGCTGACATAATCCAACTCGCGCTCAGCCAGCGTTTTGGCGCGGATCAGCCGGGCTTTGCCCGTCCACAAAAACGCGCTCATGATCAAAATAAACGTCAATACATTATATTTAGGCACAATGGCGACAAAAACAATAACAAGCATCAAAAATGGCAGAACGAGAATGAAATCGATGACGCGCATAATAACATTGTCAATCCAACCGCCAAAATATCCAGCAATCAGCCCGATCGTCAGCCCGATGAGGCCGGTAATGAGCGTAATGGCCAGCCCGATCGTAAACGAATTGCGGGCGCCGATGATGAGCTGGCCAAACACGTCGCGCCCCCCGTAGTCTGTGCCAAGCCAGTGTTCCGCTGACGGCGGAGAATAAATGGAAAGAAAATCGACTTTCACGATTTCCTCTTGATCCAAAAAGAGTGACACGCCATAGACGATCGCCAAAAGGATTCCTAAAATGATGAGCGAGCCAAGCGCGAGCCGATCCCGAACTACCTCCCGCCACATGATCGAAAAGGCAGAAGGGCTTTTCTCGATGTTCGCTCCGACCGGCGTTGGGCCGCTGATTTCCGCTTTCATGTCAGCCGCCTTCCTCCTTCCCTACTCAATCCGGATGCGCGGGTCGACCGCACTCAAAATGATGTCCGACAACAGCGTGCCCACGAGCGTCGCCAGACCGGAAATCATGACGAGCGCCGTCACGACGCTGTAATCCCGCTGCATAATCGACTGCAAAAACAGCTGGCCAAGCCCCGGGTAGCTGTAGATCGACTCCAAAAACACGGAACCGCCGATAAGTCCGGTGATTTCATACCCTAAAAACGCCGCGATCGGCAAAAACGAATTGCGCAAAATATGACGCCAATAGATATGCCGCTCCGGCACGCCTTTCGCCCGCGCCGTTTTTACGAAATCTTTCACTTTCGTATCGACGATTTCGCTGCGCAAATATTGAATCGTAATGACTGTGTTAATCAGCGCTCCCGACAATGCTGGAAGCATAAGATGGTTCAATTTGCTTAAATAGTAAGCGAGCGTCCCTTCCTCGACCTGAACGTCCACGCTGCCGCCGGTTGGAAACCAGCCAAGGTGAAAGCCGAAAATAAACAGCATGATCAAAGCAAAAATGAACAGCGGCGTGGCAAACCCGATATAGCTGTAACCAATGATCAGCTTATCAGCCCATGTATCAGTCCATCGGCCCGACACGATGCCGAGCGGAATGGCAATCAAGTAAGTTAAAATTAAAATCGCCGCCGACAGCAACACCGTATTCCCGATCCGTCCGGCCAGCAAATCGGTGACCGGCTGCTGATGGGTATAGGAAAGGCCGAGATCACCATGCAGCATGTTTTTCACCCAACGGATGTATTGAATATGTACCGGATCATTTAAGCCAAGTTTTTCCTTCATTTCCGCCAGTGTTTTTGGATCCATTTTTGGATTGGCCGCCAGCTGCCCCGTCAGCGCATCCCCTGGCATCGCCTTCGCCAACAAGAAAATGAGGACGCTCAGCAAAAACAATTGCGGAATCATAATGAGGATTCGCCGTAAAATAAATTTCAGCATCTTCCCGTCCCCCTCTTTATGGAATGGCCACCGAGTGCGTCGGCGAAATCGGCTTAAGCGGGTGAGCTCGGCCGTTTTCATCAAAATAGCGCGAATACGACTGTTCATATTCTTTTTCCACTTCGCGGCGAAGCGCCTCCTGCCGCCCGCGTTCGCGCGGGTCGGCGTTCGGAATGGCAGAGAGCAGCCGTTTCGTATAAATATGCTGCGGATTCGTGAAAATTTCCTCGCTCGTCCCTTCCTCCACGAGCCGGCCGCGGTACATAATGCCGATGCGGTCACACATATGCCGGATGATCCCTAAATCATGGCTGATGAACAAATACGTCAGCCCGTACTCCTGCTGGATTTCTTTCATGAAATTCAACACTTGCGCCTGCACCGACACATCAAGCGCCGACACCGGCTCATCGGCGATGATGAGCTTCGGATTGAGCGTGAGCGCCCGCGCAATGCCGATGCGTTGGCGCTGTCCGCCGGAAAATTCATGCGGATATTTGTAAATCGACTCCGCGCTCAAGCCGACCCGCTCTAAGACGTATTGCACCTTCTGCCGCTCCTCATGCGGAGACAGACGTTCAAAATTGCGGAGCGGCTCGGCGACAATATCGAGCACACGTTTGCGCGGATTGAGCGAAGAATACGGATCTTGGAAAATCATCTGGATGTCTTTCCGATACGGATGAAACTCGCGGCGGCGAAGTTTTGTCAAATCCGTCCCTTCAAACAGCACTTCTCCGGCCGTGGCGCGGATCAAACCGATGATCGTGCGCCCTGTCGTCGTCTTGCCGCAGCCGGACTCGCCGACGAGCCCGTACGTTTCCCCTTTGTTCAGCGAAAAACTGACATCGTCGACCGCGCGCACGTGGTCGACCACCCGGCGAAAAAACCCGCCGCGCACGGGATAATACACCTTCAAATGCTGAATGTTAAGAAGCGCCATAACCGATTCCACCTACCGTTTGATCATCAGGAAAATAAAAATGTTCATAACATGTGCAGCGCACCCAATGGCCCGGTTCCACTTCGCGCAATTTCGGCTCCTCCTCATGCTTGTCGGCTCCGATCCAGCCGATGCGCGGTTGGAAACGACATCCATGCCGCGGCAGCTTATGCAGCGGCGGAACGATCCCTTGGATGACATGGAGCCGTTCTTTTTTTGTTTGAGCGGACGGGATCGACTGCAGCAACGAGCGAGTATACGGATGGAGCGGGCGGTGGAAAATGGCGTCGACGTCGGCCAATTCGACGATTTCCCCTGCGTACATGACAGCGACGCGATCAGCCATTTCCGCCACCACCCCCAAATCATGCGTGATTAAAATAACGCTCGTTTTCATTTGTCGCTGCAGCTCTTTGAGCAACCCCATGATCTGCGCCTGAATCGTCACATCAAGCGCCGTTGTCGGTTCATCGGCGATGAGCAGGGCGGGCTCGCAGGCGATGGCGATCGCAATCACGACCCGCTGCCGCATCCCCCCGGACAACTCGTGCGGATAACGGTGGTACGCCTTTTCCGGCTCGGGAATGCCGACTTTGCGAAGCAAGCCGATTGTTCGCTTCTTTTTTTCGGCTGCTGACAACCGCAGATGGTAGTCCATGCTTTCTTCGATTTGCCGGCCGACTGTCATAAGCGGATTCAATGCCGTTAACGGATCCTGAAAGATCATCCCGATTTCTTTGCCTCGGATGCGGTTGAGTTCGGCAACGGAAAGCGATAGCAAGTTTGTTCCTTTAAAGTGCAGGCGCCCCTCAATTTTTGTCTTTTCGGGCGGGTGGAGACCCATGATCGACAACGCGAGAGCGCTTTTGCCGCACCCCGACTCCCCGACGAGAGCGACGATTTCGTTCTCCCCGATCGCCAGCGAAACATCGTCGACCGCCGCATAATAGTCATCACCGATGCGAAAAGAGACTCGCAGCCCCTCAATTTCCAACAATGTTTGCTTTGCCAATGTGTCCTTCTCCCTTTTTGCTAGTTTCGCTAAATTTTAGATTATGTATAATATTTTAATATTATTCTATCATATTTTTTCGTAAATTCAACATTTTGTAGTAATTTTTTTATACCTTGCCAACTTTCTGCCTGATCGACAACGCGACTAGAGGCAACGGCTCGTGTCCGCTCCCATCTGTTGAACAATCAAAAGGCGGATGCTCCGTGAAGGAGCCATCCGCCTCATCGCTGGACAGAACTGTGGGAAAGGAGCCAACGGACCGTGCCCCTCCCCTTTACGTCCGATGGATTTTCGTTTGTTTATTTAAACGCCATCGCCGCCCGCACCGCTTTTTTCCAGCCCTCATAGAGCGCGGTCCGCTTAGCGTCGTCCATCTTCGGCTCAAAGCGGCGTTCGAGCTGCCACTGAGCGGCAATCTTTTCGCGGCTATCCCAATAGCCGACCGCCAGCCCGGCCAAATACGCCGCCCCGAGCGCCGTCGTCTCGTTAATGACCGGCCGCTCGACCGGCACAGCGAGCAAATCGCTTTGAAACTGCATGAGCAAGTTGTTTTTGACCGCCCCGCCGTCAACGCGCAGCGTGGTCAGCGGGAGGCCGGAATCGGCTTCCATGGCGGCTAGCACGTCTTTCGTCTGATAAGCGAGCGATTCCAATGTCGCGCGGATGAAATGCTCTTTCGTCGTGCCGCGCGTGAGGCCGAACACCGCCCCGCGCACCTCGCTGTCCCAATACGGCGTGCCGAGGCCGACGAACGCCGGAACGACGTACACCCCGTCCGTGGACTCGACTTTTTCCGCGTACGTCTCGCTGTCGGCCGCCGTTTTGATCATCCGCAAGCCGTCGCGCAGCCATTGAATGGCGGAGCCGGCGACAAAGATGCTGCCTTCAAGCGCGTATTCGACCTTGCCATCGATGCCCCAGGCGATCGTCGTCAGCAGCCCGTGTTTCGATTGGACCGCTTTTTCCCCCGTATTCATCAACATAAAGCAGCCGGTGCCGTACGTATTTTTCGCCATCCCTTCCGCAAAGCACGCTTGGCCGAACAAGGCCGCCTGCTGGTCGCCCGCCGCTCCGGCGATCGGCACTTCGACGCCAAAGAAATGGTATGGAACGGTTTTCGCGTATACTTGCGAGGATGGCCGCACTTCAGGAAGCATCGCCTTGGGCACGTTTAAAATCGCAAGCAGTTCGTCATCCCATTCGAGCGTATGAATGTTGAACATCAAGGTGCGCGACGCGTTCGAGTAGTCGGTCACATGGGCGCGGCCGCCGGATAGCTTCCAAATGAGCCACGTATCGATCGTGCCAAACAACAGCTCGCCGCGCTCCGCCCGTTCGCGCGCCCCCTCGACATGATCCAAAATCCATTTCACTTTCGTTCCCGAAAAATAAGCGTCAATGAGCAGTCCCGTTTTTTCGCGAAACAACGGATCATACCCTTTCGCTTTCAACTCGTCGCAAATGCCCGCCGTCTGCCGCGATTGCCAGACGATGGCGTTGTAAATCGGGTTGCCGCTCTCTTTTTCCCAAACAACGGTCGTTTCCCGCTGGTTCGTAATGCCGATCGCCGCCACTTGTTCCGGCTTCACTTGCGCCTCGGACAAGACGCTGGCAATGACGGCAAGCACCGAACCCCAAATTTCGTTCGCGTTATGTTCGACCCAGCCGGGTTGCGGAAAATATTGGGTAAACTCTTTTTGCGCCATATGGACGATTTCGCCCTTTTGATTGAACAAAATCGCGCGCGAGCTCGTTGTACCTTGGTCGATGGATAAAATGTATTGATCCATAGTCTCGTCCTCCCCTTTTCTTGGTCGTTTTCGATCCACTTCGTTTCCTTCGCTCCAGCAAAAACGGTTAAGAAGAATAGCGGCTTGCGACGTTCGACGCCTTTCCGGCTGTCAGTTTCGCTCCGGCCAACACGACGGCCGTGGCTGCCAGCACTCCCCATAAGGCGCCGGTCGGTTTTCCTAAGAACACGGCTTTATACACCAAGCTGCCTAACGCGCCGCCAAGCAGCGGCCCGACAATCGGCACCCACGCATATGACCAGTTCGACGACCCTTTTCCCGGAATCGGCAGCAAAAAGTGAGCTAGCCGCGGCCCAAAATCGCGCGCCGGATTAATGGCGTAGCCGGTCGTACCGCCGAGCGACAGCCCAATCGCCACAATCAAAAAGCCAACGACAAACGGATTGAGTCCATCGGCGAATTTGTTGGCGCCAATGGCCAAGATGACCAAAACCAACACAAACGTACCGATGATCTCACTCAACAAATTGGCAGCCGGATTCGGCACGGCCGGCCCGGTGGCAAACACGCCAAGCTTGACGCCCGGATCGTCCGTTTCTTTCCAATGTGGCCAATAGTGGAGATAGATGATGGCAGCTCCAATCATAGCGCCGAGCACTTGTGCCAACACATAGCCAGGGACATCTTTCCACGGAAAATCGCCGCTGAGCGCCAACGCCACCGTCAACGCCGGATTCAGATGGGCGCCGCTGTACTTGCCGACCGCATAAGCGGCCATCGCCACCGCCATTCCCCATCCCATCGTAATGACGATCCAACCGGAGTTGGCCGCGTACGATTTCTTCAAATTAACCCCTGCACACACGCCGGCGCCGAAAATGATCAGCAGCGCCGTCCCAACGAATTCTCCCAAAAATGCCGACATTTTCGCATCCCCTCCCTAGTACTTATCAATTATTGATTTCTATTCATTTATGAAGCAAAAAGCACTTTCATTCGATTGCAATTTTTGACTCTGCAATCATTTCAAAAAAAGGTAAAAGCCTCTTTCAACTCAATACTTACAAATCGCTTAACGGACGGATAAATCAAGCCATGCAACAACGACTCCTTTCTATGAAACAATTATTATGGCGAAAACATAGCGCCAGCAAATAGAGTGAATCATGGCTAAATATTAAAAAGCGGAGACCTACACACTTCCCGTTTTTAAGGAATGATGTGCATGTCTCCGCTTCTCCACACCACAAAATTATTAACTTATTTCATTTTCAGAATAGCACGTTTAGAAAACGCTGTCAATCATCTTTTTCAGAAGCACCATTTTTCTAGAAAAATTAGGAACGAATGAACAGAGCAGTTTTTTCGCAATAGCGAATGATCTCTCCCCTTCTGTTTCTTAACTTCGAGGCTCTTCATTAAAAGTTGTCCTTGATTTTTTCATCACGCACCTGACTTATGCAACCAAGAAAGAACAGGAAACCAATCATGTTTTGCATACACTTGTGCAGAGAGGTATTGTCAAAAGTGTATCCTCCACACTCACGGTTTTCCCTTGAGTTTCAACGATTGAACGAAAAAAAGCTTGCCACCCCCATTGTTTTCGGCCATCATTGAGGTAACGACACCCAACAGCCAAAACAAAGGAGTGACAAGCTTTGTTACCTCAATGATTCGCCTATTTGCTCGAAATTATCAAGACCCAATATCAAATCATTGTGTATGTAATGGGTGTGATATTGGGGAAATCCTTGCATCTCGAGGACTGGGACGAACCCATCCAAAAGCCGTACCGGAAACTTCAGGTCGATGACCTTCCGATCATCGATGTGCCGGAAACCCTTGATTACCGGAAGCTGTTGGCAGACTATGAAGCCCAGCACAGACGTCCTTTACGGCCCATCCAGCGCCGCGCGAAGGCGAAACACCGTGTGCCGGATTCGTTGACCTGCCCTCGCTGCCAGGCTCCCTCTTCTTACCTGTACGCCAATCACGGCGGAAAAGGGCAATACCAATGCAAAGTGTGCCAATGCCGGTTCAACCACCGGAACCGATTCACCAAGCAAGCGGTCTTTCGTTGTCCGCACTGCAAAAAGACGTTGGAAAAAATCAAGGAGCGCAAGGAATACAACGTCTATAAGTGCAAGAACAACGATTGCCCGTTTTACCAGGCCAACCTTCGCCGGATGACGAAGAAGGAACGCCAACCGTTTCAACAGGATCCTCAAGCCTTCAAGGTGCGGTATTTGTTTCGG
>NZ_LQYX01000029.1:0-5683 GCF_001587475.1 Geobacillus sp. B4113_201601 | reverse complement strand
TCAACTACGCCAACAGCGTCGCGCTTTGGATCAAGCCCTTTGTCGACCGGTTCCCGTATGAGCTGTCCGGTTCGTTCTGTGGGGACGAGACGTATATTCGCGTCAAAGGGCGCTGGCATTACCTGTTCTTTCTATTTGACGCCGTCAAAAAGATCGTGCTGTCCTATCGCGTCTCGCCCAACCGGGACACGCTCTCGGCCATCAAGGCGATCAATGATGTCCTCAGGAAGCTGCCGTCCCTTCCAGACGACTTGTCGTTCGTCGTGGATGGCAACCCGATTTACCTGTTGGCGCAACACTTCTTTGCCCAGCACGGGATTTCGTTTGACGTCCGCCAGGTGATCGGCCTGACCAACGAAGATCCGGTCTCGGAAGAGTTTCGCCCTCTCAAGCAGATCATCGAGCGATTCAACCGGACCTTTAAAGGCAACGACCGCCCGACCCATGGGTTTGGCGCCGAGGAAGGCTCGGTGTCCTTTGTGACGCTGTTTGTGGCGTATTTCCACTTTCTGCGCCCGCATAGCGCGCTCGAAGGCCGGGTGCCGGTCGTCATCCCGGAGCTCGCCGAGCTGCCGCATATGCCGGCCCGGTGGACGAAGCTCATCACCATGGCTCAGGACTTCCTTCAAAACGAGGCAGCCTAACTTTTTTGTCCTCCAGAGCCCGTTGAACAGAACTCCTGCCGGATTCGGCGAAGCGAACCCTTGACCAACCGAACACCGCCAAAGGTAACATTCGGTCAAAGCAAGGGCGGCTTTTCGATTGCCTTCTTTTTTGTCCCCGTCGCCCTTGACGACTCTTCCGCACCTTTGGCGGGTGTTGGTCAAGGGCGAATCCGGCTCTCTGCATGCCCCACGATGCTCAATGGGATGGTCTGTGTGGAGTTTTCATAGAACTTTTGACGCTACCCACCTAGATACAGTGCCAAAATGCCTCTGACCCCTTTTGTATCAAGGGACAAGAGACATTTTGTTTGCCTAGCGGTCGAACTCGGATTCGAAAAAGCAATAGTACTATGGGTTTATCAAGTGACAGATCAAGGTCTGCCAATGGGATATTTGGTGACGGAAGCATCTTGTCATGATCGAATCGCAGCCGAAAACGTCATGATCCAAATTCCTCATCCCTATAACTTCGGGGAGCAAAGGGTTTATGCTGTCGGAAGAACACCAAATGACGCTTTTCCGTCTCGAAAAACCAGAAACATTGTCTGCCTGAGACATGGAAGCAGTAGATCAAACCAAAACACAAAGTGATCAAGACGGTGTTTTCGGTTCTGGTTCACCATTTATCGTATCACTGAGATCCGAGCCCATTCGATCATCGAATTTGAAATAGCGTTAAACGGTATATTGTTAGCCTATTTCTTAGTTACACTTGGGCTAGTTGAGCGCTAAAGCTCAACTAGCACCACGGGTAGATGTAAATATTTTTTACCTCTTCATCTGTAATTCGCGATCCACTTCTTTCGCAGCCTGATCTAATGCTTCTTTTGGACGAACTCCTTGATATAAACTTTCCATTGCGCTTACAATATGTTGTCGAGCTTGAGGAAACACTGAAATAAGAGCTCCTTGTGTAGCAGGTGTAGATTTTGTCTCTTTCAATTGGTCTACCGTGACTTTCAATTGTGGATACTTCTTCCATTGTTCTTTCACAAGAGGCAAGTCATACGCTTTAGGATTAATCGCAAAATATCCAGTATTTACATGCCATTTAGCCTGCACTTCAGGTGTAGTAAGGTATTTCATAAACTCCCATGCCGCCTTTTTCTTTGCTTCATCCACATCCTTCATTAACCACAGAGACGCTCCTCCAATAATAACCCCTTGACGGTCGGTATTATCAGGAATCGGTAAGTAAGCAACTCCCACCTTAAATGGCGAATTATCAACAACAGTTCTAACTCCCGCTGAAGAATCAAGATACATTGCTACTTTCCCAGATTGAAAAGCAGCTCTCATATCATCCCAATTTTGACCAACATTATAAAAGGAACCATCTTTATACATATCAGATATCAACTTGAATACACGCAATCCTTCTTTACCGTTAAAAACGGCTTTTGTTGCCTCACCTTTACGCCCATTTTCTTTATTCACATAGAGACCACCTTGTACTGCCAACATCTCTTCAAAAAACCAGCCATAATTCAAGATAGTAAAACCATACTTTCCTTTTTTAGTTAGTTTTTTCGCCATCTCTCTTAACTCGCTGTAGGTCATAGGCGGTTTTTCTGGATCCAACCCTGCTTCTTTAAATGCATCCTTATTGTAGATCAGTACCGGAGTAGAAGAGTTAAAAGGCATCGAATAAATTTTTCCATCCACCTTATAATAACTAACTATATTTTTTTCCCACTGCGACACATCGTATTTTTCTCGATCAATAAAATTTTGGATTGGTTCAATTTTCCCGCTATTAATCATATATTTCGTTCCAATTTCGAACGCCTGCATAATAGTTGGAGAGTCCTTCGTTCCTGCTACTGCATTAAACTTCGTCAAAGCTTCCTCATATGTTCCTTGAAACACTGGTTTTACATAAATTTTAGATTGCGAAGTGTTGAAATCGTTAACAATTTCATTCAAAACCTTTTCCAAATCACCGCTCATTGCATGCCAAAATACTACTTCTGTTCTATCAGATTTTTCTTTTGTATTATCTTGTCTACCACTTGGCGATGCTTTATCCTCTCCCCCACTACATCCAGTCATAACTAATAAAACAATTAAACTCATTATCCACTTTTTCACAATTTTTCCCCCTTCATTTAATTGCACCTTGCATTAATCCCTTTTGCAGTTGTTTTTGACCAATAAACAATAGTAATAAAGTAGGGAAAATTACGATAATAACCGCAGCCATAACCACCCCCCATTCAGTTGCCATTTCTTGTGTTTGCATTTGCTTTAATCCAATCTGTACAGTGCGTACACGTTCATCATTAGTAACTAGAAGCGGCCATAGATACATATTCCATGTGGTCAAAAAGCTGTATAATCCCAATGTTGCTAAACTCCCTTTAGAAAGTGGTAACACGACATACCAAAAAAATCGAAAGTGTTTCACCCCAGAAACTTGAGCTGCTTCGTATAATTCAAAAGGTATTGTTTTAAAATGTTGTCTCAATAGAAATATACCGAAAGCTAATGCAAAAAACGGTATTGTCAAACCAAAATAATTATTGGTCCAACCGAGTGCTTGAACAGTTAAATAATTAGGAATAACAGTGGCTTCCCACGGAACAAGCATTGTCATAATGGTCAAGAAAAATAATACATTTCTTCCTATAAAACGAAGAAAAACAAATGCATAAGCTGCTAAGCTAGAAACTATAAGTTGTCCGATCATAACAATCAACGATACAGCAAAGCTATTCCACAAGTAGCGTCCTAAAGGAACTTTTTGAAATGCATAGATATAATTTGTGAAAGACCAATTCGTTGGCCACCACTTTCCTTGCAATAACTCGGCTCCACTTAAAAAACTAATGAAAAAGGCATATAAAATGGGAAACATTATTACAATTGTACAAACGATCAGCAACGCATATAAACTTGCCTTTCTTAGAATAATCATTGATAATGTACCTTCCTTTCAACAAAGGAAAACTGCAAAATAGTAATAATCAGAACAATTAAAAATAATACAACAGCTTGAGCACTAGCAAACCCAAAATTATAGTTTACAAAAGCCTCACGATATATGGAATAAACCAACACAGTTGTCTTATTAACAGGCCCCCCTTTTGTTAGAATATCAATTTGTCCAAATGTCTGGAATGCTTGAATTAGAGAAACAGTTACAATAAAAAACAATGTTGGTGACAATAATGGTAATGTAATTTTTCTTAATTGGTATATTTTACTAACCCCAACGATTTTAGCATTTTCATAGAGTGTAGTATCAATATTTTGCAGACCACCTAACAAAATCAAAAAGGCAAATCCGATATTCATCCATACCGTAGCAATCGCTACTGCCACTAAAGCTGTATTAGGGTCCAATAACCATTGTCGTTCGTGGCCACCAAAAGCAACCAAAAGTTTATTAATAATCCCTATCGAAGGATTGTACATAAACATCCAAATTACAGAGGAAGCTGCCACACTCATACCTAATGTTGATGAAAAAAACGTCCGAAATAATTGTATCCCTTTTAATTTTTCATTTGCTAAAAGAGCCAAAAATAGAGAAATTACAACAGTAGGAGGAACCGTATATAAAACGAACAAGAATGTGGCCTTCATGCTTTCATGAAAGTTTTGATCTTCCAATAAATAGATAAAATTATCAAAACCTACATATTTGGTTGGTACACCTTGAAAATTGGTTGTGTGCATACTTAAGTAAGTTGTACGAATCATTGGATAGAAAACAAATACAGAGAACAATAAAAGAGAAGGAACTACATACAACATACGCCCCATCGTTGATATAAAATTCTTTAGCTTATTCATACTGTCTCCCCTCTTCATCAACTTGATATCATTTTCACATCATTTAAATAATCCGATAACTGATTTATCAACATTCCTGTCTCTTTATCAAAAATGCAGATCTTATCAGTCTCAACACTTATGCCTACCTCCTTTCCAATGGGGATATCTACCTGACCATTACATCTAATAAACATCTCTTGCCTTCCTAGCTCCACTGTGATAATTGTTTCGGTCCCTAAAATCTCTTTATATTTAACAGAAAAATTAAAATTAATCGAACATCGATTATTTACATCAGTTATGTTTAGATGCTCTGGACGAATCCCAACAATTATCTCTTGGATACTACGCTTTTGTTGGAATCGTAATGATCCTAGACGATGCCCCCCATCTAAGATAATTTCTCCGTTCTCTATACACCCCGGTATTAAATTCATTGGAGGTGCACCGATAAATGACGCAACAAACGTGTTAGAAGGAGAGTTATAGATTTCTAATGGTTTACCTATTTGCTGAACACGTCCATTTCTTAAAACCATGATTTTATCTCCCATAGTCATAGCCTCTACTTGATCATGAGTTACGTATATCATTGTAATTCCTAATCTTTTTTGTAGCTGCTTTATTTCTTTACGCATATTGGTTCTGAGCTTAGCGTCTAAATTAGACAATGGCTCATCCATTAAACACACTGGATCCTCTGAAACAACGGCCCTAGCTAATGCTACTCTTTGTCTCTGTCCCCCTGATAATTCCCTAGGTTTTCGTTTTAAATACTGTTCAAGTCCCATCATCTCTGCAACATCTTTGCATTTTTTTATTTTTTCTGTCTTACTCATATTCTTTTTTTTGTACAACCCAAACAAAATATTTTCTTCTACAGTAAGATGAGGATATAACGCATAATTTTGGAATACCATTGATAAATTTCTCTCACTCGGATCTAGGTTATTAGCGACCATACCGTCCATTTTCAAAATTCCTTCAGTAATATCCTCTAGTCCAGCAATCATCCTTAGCAACGTGCTTTTTCCACATCCCGAAGGACCTAGTAGAACAAAAAACTCACCAGATTCTATAGTTACATTAACATCGGAGACGGCTTTTACGTCATTTTTATAAATTTTTGATACATTAATCAATTCAATTTTCAATGATATCACTCCCTCTAGAAATGTTGATTTATCAAGGCTTTTCGGCCCCTCAGGGGTGTCCAAAAAATATTTTTCGACAAAATC